>CAYTWG010000005.1:0-62460 GCA_964442005.1 uncultured Bacteroides sp.
GTTCGGCGGGTATGAACGGGTCCTCGGTAGTGCCGTAGGGCGATGATTTGGAGACAAATCCTCGGTCGGAAGTCGGGGAGTACTGTCCCTTGGTCAAGCCGTAGATCTTATTGTTGAACAGAATGATGTTAATGTCTATGTTGCGGCGCACGGCGTGGATGAAATGGTTGCCGCCGATGGCGAGGCCGTCGCCGTCGCCTGAAATCTGCCATACGGTCATTTCGGGGTTTGCGACCTTGAATCCTGTTGCAATGGCTGCTGCGCGTCCGTGGATTGTGTGGAATCCGTAGGTGTTCATGTAGTAGGGGAGTCGTGAGCTGCATCCGATGCCCGAGATTACTGCGGTCATGTGGGGAGCGACACCTACTGTCGCCATTGCCTTGTGGAGGGTGTTGAGGATAGCGTGGTCGCCACATCCGGGGCACCATCTTACCGACTGGTCACTTTTGTAGTTGGCTGCTGTATATTTGTTATCTTCCATGATTTCAATGATTGTGAGCGGGGGTTAATCTTTTTCCTCGATGAGACGTTTCACTTCGTCGACAACTTCTTTCACCATGAATGGCTGTCCCTGGATCTTGTTGATACGCAGGATTTCGGCATCGTGGAATTTAGCCTGGAGATAATCGGCAAACTGTCCCGTGTTGAGCTCGGCTACAATCACGCGTTTATAGCGGCGGAGTACCTCGCCGGTGTTGGCAGGCAGCGGGTTGATGTAGCGGAAGTGGGCAAACGCGATTTTTTTGCCTTCGCGGGTCAGTTCTTCGGCGGCGGTGTAGAGATGTCCGTAGGTTCCGCCCCAGCCTATGAGTAGAGTGTCGGCGTCGGGCTCACACTGTACCTCGAGCTGAGGAATGTCGTTGGCGATACGTGCGATTTTCTCCCGGCGCAGCATGACCATTTTCTCGTGGTTGGCGGGGTCGGTCGATATGGCGCTCGTGACGGCGTCTTTTTCGAGACCGCCGAGACGGTGGGTCAGTCCCTCGGTGCCAGGAATAGCCCAGTAGCGCACGAGCGTCTCGTTGTCGCGCAGATAGGGTTTCCATGAAGCCTTGAGATCGTCGGGGACGTAATGGGGATGTATTTCGGGGAACTCGTCAGCGTCGGGTATGCGCCATGCCGACGAACCGTTACCGATGAACGCGTCGCTCAACAGTATGACGGGAGTCATGTGTTCGATCGCAATGCGGCAAGCCTCGAAGGCGATATTGAAGCAGTCGGTGGGCGAGGCGGGAGCCACGACAACGAGCGGTGACTCGCCGTTGCGACCGTAGAGAGCCTGCATGAGGTCGGTCTGTTCGGTCTTGGTGGGGAGACCCGTCGAGGGTCCGCCGCGTTGCACGTCAATCACCACGAGCGGCAGCTCGGCGATGACGGCGAGACCTATGCCCTCGCTCTTCAGCGCGAGACCGGGACCTGATGTCGATGTCACGGCAAGATTTCCGGCAAATGAGGCTCCGATAGCCGAGCAGACGCCGGCAATCTCGTCCTCCATCTGGCAAGCCTTCACGCCGAGATCCTTGCGCTTGGCAAGTTCGTGGAGGATGTCGGTGGCTGGGGTAATGGGGTAGCTGCCGAGGAAGAGCGGACGTCCCGACTTCTCCGAAGCCATGATGAGACCCCATGCGGTAGCGGTGTTACCGTTGATGTCGGTATAGATGCCAGGACGTATGTCCTCGGTCTCGACGCGGTAGGTCGATACCGATGCGTGGATATTGTGTCCGTAGTCGTATCCCGCCTGGAGCACTTTGACGTTTGCCTCGTAGACAGCGGGTTTCTTGGCAAATTTATTTTTAAGCAGATGGCTGACGGCTTCGAGCGGACGGTCAAACAACCAGCATATCAAGCCGAGCGCAAAGATGTTGCGGCACTTCAGCACTGACTTGTTGTCCATGCCGCTGTCGGCGAGAACGGCTTTTGTCATCGAGGTCACGGGGACTTCGACCACCTGTGCCGTGATTCCGAGTTCCTTGATGGGATCGTCGGTAGTGAAAAGGGCTTTTTTCAGACCGTCGGCAGTGAACGAGTCGATGTCGGTAATGATTATGCCACCGGGTTTGAGAAATTTAATGTTCTGTTTCAGCGCGGCGGGATTCATGGCGACGAGCACGTCGCAGCTGTCGCCCGGGGTGTGCACGCCGGCTCCGACGCTTACCTGAAAACCGGATACACCGCTCAGCGAGCCCTGCGGTGCGCGTATTTCGGCGGGATAGTCGGGGAATGTTGATACGGAGCATCCCAGTCCTGCCGATACGTTGGTGAAAATGTTGCCTGCGAGCTGCATTCCGTCGCCTGAGTCGCCCGAGAAGCGGACAACAACTTTTTCAAGATACTTTACAGTGGTTTTGTCTGCCATATATGACAAAAATTTTGTTCGGTTGAATTATGAGACTTCATCGCCCCGGCTTTTAAAGGGAGTCGGGGAAACATACTGCAAAGGTAATCCTTTATGCCGAAGTAAAAAACTCTTGGCTATAATATTTTGTGTCGTGACGGCGTCGGGGTCATGTCACCGGCGTTTTTCAGTCAATTTCCAGGTCTTTGATGAGTATCGACTCTGAAGCAGAGACGGTCGCTTTCTCCACTCTGTCGATTGCCGCGATGACCGAGGCGAAGTGTGAGTTGAATTCGGGAATGAAATCTGACGTGCCGTTGTTGCGCAGACGGTCGAGCACGAGTCCTATCGAGATTTCTCGGGTGGGTATCGCCGGTGTCACTCCGAGCGTCTCTTTCTTCTCGTCGAGCACGACGCGGTTGAGCAGTCTCGCGCTGACAAGTTTGTTGATAGCCTCGGTCACGATGCTGATAGGGAGTCCGTAACGGGTGGCGATCGACAGGTCGTCCATCGGTTCGTTACGCTCCTCAAACTGTCGCACGACAATAGTCAGGACGGCAAGGAGTATCTTGCGCCGGTAGTTGATCGAGATGCTTGCAAGCTCGTTGCGGAAACTGAACTGGAAGATGTTCTGCGACGCGAAACACAGGACGGCGCCCGACAGGGTGATGAGCCACACGAGCTGAAGCCATATAAGCAGCAACGGCAGAAAGGCAAAGCTGCCGTAAATGGCGTTGTAGCGGGTCACATAGAGCTGTCCGGTGACAAACAGCCACTGGAGGATGAGAAACGCCGTGCCGGCAAGAATGCCCGAGATAATGGCGTTCTTGATTTTCACATGGGTGTTCGGGACCATGATATACACCCCGGCAAAGAACAGCCACACGAGTACGAGCGAACTGAAGTCAAGCAGTGTCGAGACTATCGGGGTCAGAAACTTGATAGGCATTGCCGACTGCAATGTCGATGACATAAAGACCGTGATGCCGCTCGAGCATATCATAAGTACCGGCAGGAGGAGGAATATCGCTGTGTAATCGGTGACTTTGCGCATGTAGGAACGTCCGTGGGTGAGACCCCAGATGCGGTTGAACGAGTCCTCGACCGAACTGAGCAGCGATATCAGTGTGTAAAGTAGAAAGACGATGCCGATGCCTACAAAAATTCCTTCCGACGATGTGGCGAGATAAGAGTCGACAAAGCGGAATGCACTCTCGAGAGCTTCTTTCTGTGCGGGGAAATAGTTGAAAATCTGGTTCTGGAGGATGTTCTGGAATCCGAATCCGCGTCCGATGGCAAACAGCAGCGCGAGAGCCGGGACAATGGCGAGCAACGTGCGGAAAGTCATTGCCGCTGCCTGTGACTGGAGATCGGTGTTAAGAAACGACCTTACCGACAGATTGACAGTCTTCAGCAGATTGACATACCACTTGGAGCGGGTATCGCTCCACACCCCCTCGACACAGTAATTGTAAAAGCTTGAGACACGCGATGTCATGCGCGCTATAAAGCCGCCCCGCTTGTCAGTCGTATTGTTGTTATCGCCCATTTTCCCTTTAATTGTTAGCCATTTTTACCGTTAATTGTTAAAACGCGATACGCCCCGCGGCTCTTGACAGGCTACCGCTCAGCGCCGCCGTGCCGCAAAGTTACTCCTTATTTTTATAAACCCCCCAAATCCCCAATAAGTTTATCACCCCGCGCCATCACGTAATCCTATTGCCTATTCCCCTGATTCCCATCCCTGCCGAAATAACCGCGCAAAGCCAGTCACCCGCATCGCGTCCCTCCTGTCCGGCATAACAATGTGTATGACACATAAAATCGGCTAATGTATTTTATCTGTCTTGTTGTGTAATACTTCGTTTTTATCTCAGTTGTATAAATTAAGGGTACAACTTTGTCATTTATGGCTCAGAACTCCTTCAACAGGCAAGAAGGAGGCAACTCAGCGCTGCGATATTTCTTTATAATATTTATAATTAGATTTTATTTCATTGTAAACCTCAAAAGCTCTCATAAACTTCTCCTTATCTCCATGCGGTCTATCAGGATGATATTTTAAACGCATCTGTTTATATGCATTTTCTAACTCTTCCTCTGTAAAGTCTGTTGAAAGATTAAAAAAGCCACAAAGACTTGGAAATGTTTTAAGGACATGCTCTCTATGTTTAATTTCCATTTCTTTAAACCATTCTTGTTCTCTCTTAAGAAACTCTTCGTAATTATCTGGACAAAAGAACATCTTTATTATTATTTGATTATACATATAAGTCCCAATTTCTAATCCAGTCACAGCAGTAGCATACATATCAAGCCATTTAGTCGCTTTATCCCAATCTGCTATGCTGTTGTTATCTGCAACTCAGCGCTGAGATAGAAAGTTTATCCAGGAATAGTGTTTTCTACTCTCTAGATATGTAAGATCATTTCCATGTTTATATGCTTCTCTTTCAAATGAAATGTTGTAATAGGCTTGTTTCCAACTATTGTATTGGAAGCGTCTTATACACCATTCAATTAAATAGAGAATATAAAATGGAATAACCAGTAATTCACGTTGTTGGTATGTGTGAATACGCTCATGGTTTATAACATATTTGTCAATCCAATTCGGATCCCTCGTCCAAAATGTTCCGAATAAATTCAGACAGATTCCCGTAGGTATCAACTTGCTTGTTATTATCATCTTTAGATCGTTTTTAGGTGTCTAAGACAGTCCACTCTTTCAACTCCTCTTCTGTTGTATGAAATATTCCCATAATTATTTATAAGTTACTGGTATTGGAATTATTAATTGATTGTTGATAAATCCTATGGTCTTTTAGTTATCTACAAATAATCGTTGGCTGTTTTAAGATTAGCTCGCACCCCTAATTAAATTCCTCAAATTCGTTCTTAATCTCGTCCAATGTGAGTCCCCCTTTCCCAAAAAATGGATTAGGGAAAAGGACTTTTGATGGAAATTTGTAAATAATCTTGTTTACACTCTCCTTATATAACAACTTATACTGAGCCGTATTACGATGATATATTGCCCTGTCAATGTTTATATACATATCTGCATAATAAAGTAGATCATTAAACCATAATCTACCTATATCCCTGATATGGTTTTCACACATTTCTATGAAAACATCTTGAATTAATTCTGTCGTCACTTCTTTTACCGATACAATCAACTTTCGAAGATATTTATTCAAGTCATTATTAAATTCTTCCTTAGCAATTAAACCGGATTGAATGGTATTTTGTAGATATTCGGTGAAATCATGATAGCGTAGGCTTTGATCCATATAAATAAACTGCCCGTCATCTTCAACCTCAAATGTATAGGTATACTTGTCACGCGGTATATAAAATTGTATTTCTTGTATCATAAAACACAATTAAAATATATAAAAATAAGTTTATACATATTTGTATATGGCTAACATAATTGTATATTCAGCTGAGGATTAGTCAATATCATATTTACTTTTTGTGAGTCGCAGCAAACTCATGAATATCTTTTAGAAGACCTGTCATATCTTCAATACTTGATTTCCATTCCCAGTTTGCCCACGATTCAAATTCTTCCCATTCTTCCGAAGTCCGAGGTTCATAATTATTGATTGAGGGGTCAGATGTGAGTTCCATCTTCGGTGATGGTTTCCATGCGTTATAGTAGTCTCCGAAACCTATAGTAAAATTGAGTCCCTTGAATGTCCAGTCTCCGAACTCTATTCCATCAACTGGTTCAAATTTGTTGTTAACCATAGCTAACTGAATGAGTGAAGTGTTGGTGTATCCTAAATTTTTCCACTGGTAAGCACTCACGGCAATGATATATTCTACATCCACCATACTTAAAAAGCCGGTTTTGTTGACTGTCGCTCTTTTTAACCCTTTGTGAATGAAGATGTAGTAATTGGGATACACACATGTGAGTCCGCAATTTTCACGAATTGTTTTCATCAGTGCTAAGAATTCTGTAATATTCATAGTTCGTTTTTTTTTGCTCCACAGCTTCCGATAGAGCTAATGTAGATGGTATTTCTGACATATATAGAAAAAGCATGAAGCTATTGAATATTACCGTTATGAAGCTCTGGACTGCTTGACACAAATAATAGACAATAGCCCATGCTTCGATAATGTATATTGTTTGAATATATACACTACAAAAGCATGAGCGACTTGCTATTATCCTTGTGTCGTTGTAGAATTGTCCAGATTCCATAACAGGGATAATTTTCAAATGCTCATTCTAAATATGTACGCTCACTCTTGAGCATAGCGCAAAGTTAGTAAAAACATTTGAGATAACAAGCTTTTGCTTATTCTATAGTCACATAGTTACAGATATCCATTAACTATTCTTGTCCGCTCCTTCCTATATGATAAGTTGGGAGTAACAGTATATGGTTAAAGAAGAAATCAAATGTTACCTATATTAGTGATTTATGAAGAGTTATTAAATACCCACATTGATTGAACTATATTGTTATTGTTTTCGCCGACACTTTGTTGTGTCATTGATTACATTGCAAAGTTCGCTCAATTCAGAAGAGATATTAGGGAATAAAAAAAATCCACTTTCATATTCCCCTTTAGGAGATAAAGAAGTGGATTGAAAAAGCAGAAGTGCTTATTCTAACCGTATATGGTATTAATAGTGTCAGTCTTTTGCTTACGATATAATTTTATGATTCCTTTTAGATTCTCGTCATCGGAATCATAGTCGGTATTGGTGGTTAGTTTGGTTAAATATACCAATTTTGATATAAGGCGTAATGTACTTTTGGTGGTAGTGTTACCGGTCTTTTTCTTTGCTGTAAACCGGGGATAGAGACTAAAGAAACAGCGGAACATTTCAGCAAACAGTCCAATTTGCCTGGTGCTTGCTAAATGAGTTTTCTTAGTGGTACTAACATTTAGTAAGCTATTTTCATCTATTGAGGGTAGTGCCTGTTTGCAAAAAATAGCTATTGCCGATAGTGTATTAGGGTTGTTGATGTTCAGTGTTTTCCCTTTGATATGAAGAGTTAGTGTCATTTCTTGTTTGGGTATAACACCACTAAATCTGTTCACTGATTCTTCGTTTTGCTCTATGAAGTCTATTAGTCTCTCTATTTCTTGTTTTGGAGTGGCATTGCGCTTCAATGTATTTATAGTGCTACCGAACACATAATCAGATATAAACAATAGAAGATACCAAAACTTATCCGGGTCAATTCCCAAAGCTCTTACAATATCAATTACATTTTCATTATTGTAACTTTGTGTCTTGATATAATCTTCGTAACTGAAATACACATTCAGGACGCCGTTATTATATCTGCGTTTGAAGATGAACGGAGCCTGTGAGTCTATCTTATAGGGAGTACCTCTTTCGTCAAAAACAATATCGGGCGCAAACACATTGGCAACCTTAATAACATATTCCAATATGTTATCTTCCCTCTCGTTATATGTATCTATGTGGAATTTGTCTATTGGCATTTGGTACGGTAAGCGAAGCGGGGGAAAAGAAAAGCAGCTACGTTGCTGTAGCTGCTTGACTTTTGGGTGGTCCCACTAGGGCTTGAACCTAGGACTCCCTGATTATGAGTCAGGTGCTCTAACCAACTGAGCTATGAGACCTGCAAGACTTGAAATTATCTTTTGCGACTACAAAGGTACGACTTTTTGGTAAATCTACAAAGTTTTCGATGTTTTTTTATTTTTTTCACAACGAGGCATCTGTCTTTAATAGCAGGAAACGCTTAAAAAACAGGTTATCCGGCTTCATTACGGCACTAATGGCAACACGGTTACTTGTCGGGGCGGTAGATGAGTGTGTTGCGGTGTTCAGGAGCAAAGATGCCGGCGGCGACACGGGCTACGTCATCGGTTGTCATAGCTCGGTAAGCGGGAAGGACAGCGTTGATGTCCTCGCGGTGCATCTCGCTGAGCGCGAGCGCCTGAGCCTTGGCGAGGTAGCTGATGTTGGAAAATGTGAGATTGGACTCGAATTTATTCAACAGGCGCTGCAGTTCGCGTGACGTCACTCCGTCAGTGACAAGACGTGAGATCTCGCTGTCGATTGCCTCGCGCGCGGCGTCTACGGCAGCGGGACTGTTGTCGCGCAGACGGGCGTTGACGAGCATCATGCCGGGCTCCTCGCTACCGGTTATCGATGCGTCGATGTCGGTAAACAGGTCGGTGCCCATCAGCAGATTGCGGTAGAAACGTGATGACTGCCCGTTGGCAAGCACGTCGCTGATAATGTCGGCTACAAAATAGTCGGACGTGCCGTAGCCCATCATAGGATATGCTATCGAAATCATCGTCTGCGGCACGTCGCCCGACGTCTCGGCATAGCGTTCGGCGGTCTGCGCGGGCTCGGCTCCGTAGAGCCGCGGCGCTACGTCCCTCGCGGGGATGTCGGCAAACCATTTCTCGGCGAGCCGGCGACACTCGTCGGCTGTGATGTTGCCCGAGACGGCGAGAACGGCATTGTTGGGAGCGTAGTGATTGTAGAAAAACCGTCGCACGTCTTCATCGGTCACGCGGGCAATGTGTTCCGGCTCTTTGCCGATGACCGGATAGCGGTAAGGATGAACGGTGTAGACCATGCGGCGCAGATGGTGAAACAGGTCGCCGTAAGGTCGGTTAAGACATTGTTGCTTAAATTCTTCAATCACGACATTGCGTTGCACTTCAAGAGCTTTCTCGCTGAAAGCGAGACGCAGCATGCGGTCGCTTTCCAGCCGGAAAGCGGTCTCGACATTCTGTGCCGGCAGGACGTCGTAGAAGTTGGTGAAGTCATTGCTTGTCCACGCGTTGCTGACGCCTCCCGCCGCTTCAAGCTGAGAGTCAAAATCGGGAACGTTGACCGAGCCGCCAAACATCAGGTGTTCAAACAGGTGGGCGATACCCGTGAGCGACGGGTCCTCGTCTCGCGCTCCGACGTCATACAAAACGTCAAGTGCCACCATTGCAGTGGCACCGTCGTAATTATGTATCACCCTCAAGCCGTTGTCGAGAGTAAATCGTACAGTCTCTATCATTCCTTGACGACAGTCATTTTCAGGATACGTATGTCATTGACAGGACGGTCGTTGCGGTCAGTCTCAGCCTTTTCTATCTTCTCGACCACGTCCATACCCTTGACGATCTCGCCAAAGACGGTGTACTGATTGTCAAGATGAGGCGTACCGCCGACGGTCGTATAAGCTTTGCGCTGCTCGTCGGTCAGTCTGACGGGATTGGCGGCAGCCTCAGCCTCGGTGATCTCCACAAGCTTGTCGCGCAAGGCATTGAGACCTTCCTGGTCACGGTTGCGTCGGAGCGACATGATCGAGTCGCGGTATTCATTCTGCAGACGGTTGAAAATTTCCTGTTTCTGAGCCATGCCCATACGCTGTTCCATCTGGTTGAGAGTCGAGTCGTTGTAGGTCTGACCGGTCACGATATAGAACTGAGATCCTGACGAACGGCGTTCGGGGTTCACGTTGTCGCCCTGCCGCGCGGCAGCGAGGGCACCGCGGTGGTGGAAATGTTTGGGATAGACCATTTCGGCAGCGATGGTGTAGCCGGGATCACCCGCGCCGAGCATCTGTCCCGGCTTAGCCTCGCGTGAATCGGGATCGCCCGCCTGAATCATAAAATTGTCGATGACGCGGTGAAACAGCGTGCCGTTATAGAAATTCTCTTTTACGAGTTTGAGGAAATTGTCACGATGGGCGGGAGTGTCGCCAAACAGACGTATCTCGATGTCACCCGCAGTGGTCTCGATATTGACGATAGCATCGCCGCGGTCAGTTGTCTCAGTTGTCATATTTTCCGATTTTTTTGTTTCAGTCGATGCCTTTGCCGTGCAAGCCGTCATAGCTATGGCAACCATCGTATAAATTATTGCTTTGAAATTCATTGTCACAAGGGGGGTATGTTGTATTAAAAACGGCACGATCAGATGCCGGTCGGATATAGGCGCTTGTAGATACGGCGGAAATTGTCGTCGGAGGCGCTGAGCTCGGCAGCACGTTCGCGGTAGTCCGAACCGTAGATACTGTCGAGGAGGTCGCCGATGTAGCGACGTTCGCGGTCCTTGTCGATAGCCGATGCTATCAGCCGCGAGATTGCCGGAGCAAACTCTACCGGGTCGATAGCCGACAGATATCGTGCCGCGCTTACGACAAACTGTCCCGAGAGGTCAACGTTAATCATGTTGTCGACAAGAAAATCAATGTCATCCTGACACGTGTCGATGTGGTTGGCGATATACTCGTATGTCAGCAGACCGTCGGGGTCGCCGGCAAGCTGTTTCTTAATTTCTTCAGTCATAATTTTAATAACCGTGAAAGTTGTAGTCGTTGCAAAATTAGCGAAAAAATCGTTATCTTTGCCACCCGAGAGATTTATTTTAGTTAAATCGGTTATTCCCGTACTTAAAAAGCATGTCAATGGATGCAGAGAAGGACAGAAATGACAAGCGCATAATGCTGATTATAAACCCCATATCGGGCACAGCAAGTAAAGACGGCATTGCTGAAAAAGTAGAGCGCCGTCTTGCCGCCGAGGGGTATGAGACCGACACCCGTCTGACCGGCGGCAGCGGCGACGCGACGCGTTTTGCCGCCGAAGCCGTCGAAGCCGGTTATCATGCCGTGATTGCCGCCGGAGGCGACGGCACCATCAACGAGACGGCAACCGCCCTGTGCGGCACCGACGTCATTCTCGGCATTATCCCTGCCGGCTCGGGCAACGGGCTGGCACGCCATCTCGCCATACCCATTGATATCGACCACGCCCTCGACATCATCGCCGCTCACCACGCTATCGCCTCAGACTACGGCACGGTCAACGGCAAACCGTTCTTCTGCACGTTCGGCATCGGGTTTGACGCCGCCGTCAGCCACCGGTTTGCATCGCAGCCCCGCCGCGGCAAACTGATGTACCTTAAAAGCTGCATCAGCGAGTATATCAGCTATCATCCCGAGACATACACCATCAGCGCCAACGGTAACGTGCTGACCGAGAAAGCGTTCATCGTCGCCGTCTGCAACGCCTCCCAGTATGGCAACAACGCCTATATCGCTCCCGAAGCGAGCATCACCGACGGACTTCTCGACATCACCATCGTTCACGCCGGATCGCCCATCGACACCGCCCTGCTCGGAGTCGACCTCATGACAGGCTACATCAACCGCAACGCGATGATCCACACGTTCCGTGCCCCTGCCGCCGTCATCTACCGCTCTGTCGAGGGGCCTGCACATGTCGACGGAGAGCCCATGATCATGGAGGAAATCCTCGACGTGAAGTGTCACCACGGCGCCCTCAATATCTTCACGCCGGCACAGGCTCAGGAATTTCAGCCCATAGTGACCCCCGTCCACGGCATGCTTCAGGAGATTTCCAATGCCATCGGCAACATTTTCAAGCCTCACGACAGGTCGTGACCCCTATACATTATTATATATAAAAGAGAAATTCGCCCGTTCAGGCATTTCATGCCGCGCGCCGGCGTCGGCGCGAGACGGCTATCGAAGCAAACGTGAACAGCCCCAGGGCTATCATCAGCAGCGTCTGCGTGCCGAGCACGATGTTGCCGAATGCCGTAGCACGGACCATAAACAGGCTCGACTCCGCGTCGGTCATCGCCGACGGGACATAGAGCGACAGCCCGAATATCATCGCTATCTGATAGGGACCGATGCCACCGTTGGACGGGATGCCCATCGAGATGCTCGTCAGCACGAAGCACACCAGCACCGCCGACCACCCGTAACTGTCAAATATCTCACGCGTAAAAGGAAACGCCTGAAACGCTATCCCGAGCTCCACATAATAAGTTCCCCAGAGCAGCACGGTCAGTAGCACCCATCGCCCCTTGCCGTCCATGCGCGCTATCGCCGAGAATCCGTTCCACAACTCCTTGATCAGCCCTCTGATACGTATTATCACCGCGTTGCCGGTCCTACGCCGCAACACTATCACCAGAGCCACGGCAATCGCTCCGATCAAGCCCCACACCCAGGGCGACGTGACGAGCCCGATCAGCGCATTGTAGGTGTCAGGATAGCTTTTCACGAAGTCGGTCAGCGCCCCGCGAGCCACAAACAGCGTGCCGAGAGTGATCAGCGCCACCGTCACCAGGTCGGCGAGACGGTCGGCGAGCATCGAGCCAAACACCGTGGCAAACGGAGCATGCTGACGACCGGCTATGTAGCCCGTGCGCCACACCTCTCCCAGTCGCGGAAACACGATGTTGACGGCATACGTGCCGAATATGCTGAGTAGCAGTGCCGTCAGCGGAGCGTTGATACCGACGGCACGGAGCTGTATGCCCCACCTGAGGGCACGGAAAAGAAATGACAGCAGTCCGACGCAGAGCGACAGCGCTATCCAGCTGAAGTCGCAATCGCGGCGTATTATCTCCATCATTTCGGCAAAATCGATCTTGCGGAACAGCACATAACACAACCCCACGCTGACAATCAGCGGAATCGCAAACTTCAGGATCTGCCCCAATATAGTCGGACGGCGGCGTTTGGCTGTCATGGCTTTGATAATTATAAAAAAGCCTCCCGAGTTTCACTGCGGAAGGCTTTGGATCGATGGTGGGCGTTGAGGGATTCGAACCCCCGACCCTCTGCTTGTAAGGCAGATGCTCTGAACCAGCTGAGCTAAACGCCCTTTCTCGCTGAAAGCGATGCAAAGGTACAACGATTTTTTTGAATATTCAAATGTTTTGGCAAAAAATATTTCAAAATAATTTCCGTCGTCCCTGCAATCATCTGTTTATCAGTGTGGAATCCCGTTTTTCAGCACTTTTTACTATATAATCATTTCTTTTTCTTATAACGTGCAGGATAACCGTACACCGTCACGCGCAACACCTTTCCGCCTTTGATGAGATGAGTGTACTGCGGCTGAAAGAGCGTCGCACAGCGGTTTGCCATGACAGCCTCGATAAGCGCAAGACGCTCTGCCTCTTTGACAGAAAGCTTGTTGAGTTTCAGGCGACCGTCTCCGGTTGAAATATCTATAGTATATTCTATCGGTTCGTCGTCAAGATCCATTGTAAGCTCATCATAACTTACAAGAACATTTTTATCAAAATACTTATCGGCGCCCGATAAACCTGTCGAATTTTTCACTGCACACGACGTAAGTCCCAATAAGCATGCAATCACAGAAGTAATAAAAAATGAACGCATAAATTTATATAGTTTAATTAGTTAAGTATTTAGTTATTAGTTATAATCACTTATTTTTCTTATAATATGCCGGGAAGCCGTACACTGCTACGAATAGTATCTTATTGCCTTTAACGAGATGAGTGTACTGCGGCTGAAAGAGCGTCGCACAGCGGTTTGCTTCGATAGCCTCGATAAGCGCGAGACGCTCGGCTTCCCTTACTGAAAGCTTTTTTAGTTTCTTGCGACCTTCTTCAGTAGAAACATCTATTCTATATTCTATAGGTTCATCTCCGAGATACATTCTATGACAATCATAACTTACAAGAGTATTTTCATCAAAATACTTATCGGCGCCCGATAAACTTGTCGAATTTTTCACTGCACATGACGTAAGTCCCAGTAAGCATGCAATCACAGAAGTAATAAAAAATGAACGCATAATTTATAATAGTTTAAGCATAATTTATAATAGTTTAATTGGTTAAATGTTTTGTTGTTCGTTTCTCTGGTTACTCACCGGTAGGGACGCGATGTATCGCGTTATTATTCAGATTATTATGTATGTTTTGCGCGGACGAGACGGGCGGTAGTTAACGCGATACATCGCGTCCGTACAGGCGGGCATACGAGATTGGCAGTTAACGCGATACATCGCGTCCGTACAAGCGGGCATACGATGTTGGTGGATAATGCGTTACGTTGTTAAAAATTAAATTTGAGGCTGAGACCGAGACCATGTGTGTGAGTCATGCGGTTACCCATCATGTTGACTCCCGCCGTCAGTTTATTCCCACCGAAATTCAGTATGTCATTCTCAATAATATTTGCAGAATACATCTCAAGTTCTCGCGCTTGCTTCTTCAGTGAATTTGCATAGAGATTAAAACCGATACATACTGCAGTTCCACCAATTATACCACCAATCATAGGAACATAATACGCCGGTTCATAAGCATCATCGTTCCAAAAATGTATAGCATTTGGAACTATGACACCAGCTAATATAAGCGCTGAACCAACCGTCCATCCAATTATTCTATATTTTTTTGCCTTCGCATATAAAGCCTTTGGTGTAGAATTTATAGGTATGCTACTCATTCTAAACAACTCAGTATCAGATATCGTTCCTGACTGCTTGTAGGCGGGAATGGACTCTGCGTAACGCAACAGTTCTTCATCGGTTGGAGCGGAAGAGGTTGCCACAGGAGCAGATTCTGCCGTTGACGGAGTAGATGTTAGTGTTGTTTCGGAGTTAAAGACATCAACCGTACCATCTTCATAAGCGATGCTTGCTACCGAACTGAGAGATATCGTGTAGAGCGGGCTGCCGGCGGGATTGGATGCTCGGCGATATTTAATCAAAGTCTCGGTAACCTCTTCGACCTTTGCGTCAACTTTTGATCCATCGGTCTTGGTGATCACATCTTTTGCCGATGCCGATATCGTGCAGAGCAGAAGCCCCGCGATTACAGCAATTTTACGAAATGAACGCATAAATTATAATAGTTTAATTGGTTAAGTATTTAGTTATGAGTTTTCTCCGGTTACCCACCGGTAGGGACGCGATGTATCGCGTTATTATTCAGATTATTATGTATGTTTTGCGCGGACGAGACGGGGCGGCAGTTAACGCGATACATCGCGTCCGTACGGGCGGGTATACAAGGTTGACGGATAACGCGTTAAATTGTTAAAAATTAAATTTGAGGCTGAGACCGAGACCATGCGTGTGAGTCATGCGGTTACCCATCATGTTGACTCCCGCCGTCAGTTTATTCCCACCGAAATTCAGTATGTCATTCTCAATAATATTTGCAGAATACATCTCAAGTTCTCGCGCTTGCTTCTTCAGTGAATTTGCATAGAGATTAAAACCGAGTATCCATATAGCGGCTCCTCCTGCACTTCCGAATAAAGTAGGATAACGTTCTACATCATAATACGCTATCTCTCCTACTGTATAACAAACTATTACACCCGCCGCAAGTAGTACTCCGCCACCTACCCATCCAACTATTCGCATTGTTTTTGCCTTAGAATATAACTTCTTTGGGGAATAATTAATATTATGATTCAGTCTCAACAATTCAGAATCAGTCATCGTTCCTGATTGCTTATAGGCGGGTATTGACTCTGCATAACGCAGCAGTTCTTCATCAGTAGGAGCAGAAGAAGTTGCAACAGGGGTCGGAGTGGATTGAGTTGGCGAAGATTGCGGAACGGATTGAGCCTGCTCTGGGTCCGTAGAAACAGTCGGAGCCGGTGTAGCTTGTGAAGTCTCGGCGGGAGTGTCTGCTCCGGGATGATTGAACAGATCGACTGAACCGTTTTCGTAAGCGATATTAAGCACTGATACAATAGGGATTGTGTAAAGAGGACCTGTGAGATTGGTCGCCTTGCGATACTTGATTGATGTTTCGGTGATTTCCTCAACTTTTCCCTCGACTTGAGTTCCGTCGGTTTTTGTGATTATGTCCTGTGCCGATGCCATCGAAAAGCATAGCAACATCCCGAAAAATAGATTGCGTGGACTCATAACTGATTCGCGCGCCGCAGGACTCCCCTCTGAAGCTTAATAATAAGCAAGTTATCAAAAACAAAATGCGTGAGAGCCGTACCTGTTGCCCGTCCCACGCATAGAGGCTCTGGAATGCCCATTGGAGTTGAACGAGCAAACTTGCAGAAGCCTCACGCAGAATATGATATATAGAAGTCACCATTCAACGCTCACGTGCTGAACCATGACAGTGTATATACCTATCCACAAGGCATCTACCGTTTGCTACATTCTTGACCCCAAATTGAAATTTTCCAGATTTCTATGCGTCAAGAAAGAGCGTCGAGTAAACGCACTTCATTATGTAAATAATGTGCCGACCCTCCCGCACAGCCCCGACCGGGGGACTCTTTTATCGCCCCGTTCTCCGGCAATCTGCGTGATAGAGGTCTGCGCCACAAAGGTATAATTAAATCACGATATCTCCAAAAGGGAACAAGTTTTATTTTCCCGCCGTCAATCTTTTGTCTACAACGAGACACGGATTTTCCTCCACAAGTAGGGACGCGATGCATCGCGTTATTAATCACGAAAGTGACATGATGGACAATCGATGGGTAGGGAGGGGATGTAATTTTGCACCACGGTTAGTTTAGTCAAGCACACATTTCATAGCAGACAATAAGTTTTTTTTAATCTCAAACACAAAAATCATGGAACAGAAAATCAATGGAGAGGAACCGCTGCTTGCAGCGGAGACCGTCCCTGCAGGGACGGAGGTAACGGACGCCGGGACAGCGACCGACAATGATGACTCCGGCACTGTCGACACGGTAGAGCCGGAGCCGGCACCGGCTGTCGACATCGAAGCGCTGATAGCCGAAGCCGAGGAGCGAGGCTACAAGCGCGGACGCAACGAGCGTATCGAGGAGCTGATGCAGGCACCGGGGACATGGGAGACGCCCGCTCCCGCGCCTGCAGCGCCGACCGACGCCTGCAACGAGGTGATGATACTCAACTCGATGCGCCGCAGCGTGTGGGAATAATCAATCAGTATTTTTTCAATCATTCAATCTTTAACAACTTTCAATTTTAATCGACAATGAAACAACTGTTATTTAACAAAAAGGTGATTTTCATAGGTTTAATCACTATCGCCGTCATCGCGCTCTTAGCGGCTTGCGACTGCACGGGCGAGGGAATCTTTGCAGCGGCTACCATCATCCCCGGCGTGGCGGGTGGCAAACATGTGGTCGACGGACCGGTCACCACTGTCGACGCCGACACGGCATCGCCGGGACTGCTCCGCAGCGAGCTTGACGAACGCATAGTCAAGATACGCCCCATGTCGACCCCCATCGACCAGATTTCACGATACGGCGGCAACCGCCACTCGGGCAGCATGAAAGTCGAATATTATGCCGTCGACACCAAGGAGGTGAAAACCGAGGTCAACCGCGGGACATCGGTCAGCGGCAGCGGCGACGACGACACGACCATGGTATCGCTCCGGCTGAACGACCTCTCGATCATCGAGGCGACCGACACGCTGCTTTTCCCTCAGATCAAACTCGACGGCGGCGAGTGTCTGGTGGGCTATGTCACGTCAAAGTCATCTGACAACGTGCAGATAGCTCTTGTCAACCTCCCCTCGGGAAAATCGGTCGAGATCACGACCGGGACACCGGTAGTGCGCATGGGACGCGCGGCAGGCGAGCTCGACGTCCAGACGTCGCAGTACGAAGCGCTCCCCGTCAAGCAGTTCAACTACTGCCAGATCTTCAAATCGCAGGTCGAGCAGTCGACACTGATGCGCCTCGCCAACAAGGAGGTAGGCTGGACTCTCAGCGACCAGGAGGAAGCGGCGATTGTCGACATGCGTCTCGGCATGGAGAAAAATTTCCTCTTCGGCTCACGAGGTCGTGTCTATGACGACGAAAAGCGCGAATACATCCATCTGACAGGCGGTATCTGGAATCAGACAGGTCGCACGGCAACCTACACCGTCGGCGAGCTGAACCATGCCAAACTGGTTGAAATCTCCCGCATGGCATTCACCCAGAACGCCGGTTCGTCGCGCAAGATCCTCATCGGCGGCACGGGACTGATCGAACAGCTCCACAACATGGAGCACTACAAGGTTGTCGAGCAAGGCTCGTCAATGACACGCTGGGGTCTCGACTTCACCGAGATACGCACCAAGTTCGGCTGTTTCTATGTCATTGCAAGCGAGGTGTTTGACCAGTGCGGACACGCCAACGACGGCATGATCATCGACCCGGAGTACATCACCAAGTACAGCCACATCCCGTTCCGCACCGAGCGTCTCGACCTGCGCTCGAGCGGCGTCCGCAACACCGATGCGGTGATAATCACTGAGGCGAGCTGTGTCATACTCCGTTATCCCACCGCCCACATGCGCATCATCGCCCAGTAATCACCCGTAGACAATCTTTTCTGTGCAACAAAGCGATGATCATAACCCTGACTCATAGCGAAATGCTGGCGCAATGGAAACTGCGCCGCGTCCTGGAACCGCTGCGCGACGACTGCGCGGCGGTTCGCCGGGACGGGATAGACCTTGACCGGCTGCTCGCCCTCGAGATGCGCGACTGGTATCTTCAGCTTCTCGACACGGCGCCGGCAGAGCTGACCGGCGTGACCGACATTGCCGCCGACGTCGATGTCGTCATGCAGCCCGACGGCTCGGGTGTCGTGGCGCTTCCGGAGGGTTGCCGGCGTGTTGTCGCGGTAACGATGAAAGGATGGCGGCGCGGCGCCACGGTAGTGACCGACCCCGACTCGCCGCTCGCCATGCTTCAGACCTGCCGACACTCACGAGGCGGGACGGTGATGCCGGTTGCCGTGGTCGACGGCTCCGTGCTGCGTCTATACACGCCGCCCGATGGCGACGCCGCCGAGATTACGGAACTTAAATGTGTAATGGAGCCGCCCGAGGGGGTGTACCGCATGGACGAACGCGCCCTGTCGTCAATCGCGGCATACACCCCGACCGGCGACACCTTTTTATCCTTAACGACATGAACTCTAAAGACGAGGCAATACTCCGTGTCGCTCACGAGACATGGATGCAGAACAACGACATGAGGCAGCGTCGTGCCCGCTACAAGCGATTCACCTACGGCGACCAGTGGGGTGACATCGAGACCTCGGGAAAGACAGCTGCCGACAAGGCTCGCGCCCAAGGACGCGAACCGATCACCAACAACCTGATACGCCGCATGGTGAAAACCGTCATCGGACGGTTCCGCAACATGCGCGCCGACATCCTCCGGGAGTCGCCGCGAGACCCCGAACTTGACCGGCTATACACCGCCAACTGTCTTGACGAACTCGACTGCCGCGCCCTCGAGGAGTTTCTCATATCGGGCTGTGCCGTGCAGCGTGTCGAGCCGGGACGCCGACCCGAGGGCGATGGACGCTGGGTCGACAATGTCAGTCCGTCACGGTTTTTCATCAACAGCATCAGCGACCCGCGGGGATGGGACACCCAGCTGACCGGGATGCTGCACGACATGAGCGTGACGCAGATCATGATGAAATTTGCTCACGGCGACCGGCTCCGAGCTTCACAGCTGCGTGGTATTTTTACCAACGGCGAGCCGCGGTGCCGTGACCGGTTCTTCACCCCGGCAGGGACACGACAGTGCCGCGTGATAGAGGTATGGACACTCGAGTGCCGTGAACTGCTGCGATGCCACGACCGCGACAAGGCGACATGTTTCATCATCCCGATCGACCGGGAGGCGGCTGTCGGACAGGAGAACCGCCGAAGAGCGGCAGCAGGGAAGCCGGGCATCGAAACACGGTGGACGGTAGCGACACGGTGGCACTGCCGGTGGTTTGCTCCGACAGGCGAGATTCTCGACGAGTACGACTCGCCCTACCGCCACGGCTCCCACCCGTTTGTGTTCAAGCTTTTCCCGCTCATCGACGGCGAGATTCACTCGCTCGTAGAGGATGTGGTGGACCAGCAGATTCACGTTAACAGGCTCATCACTCTGATAGACCACATAATGAGCACGGCGGCAAAGGGTGTGCTGCTGTTTCCCGCCGAACAGAAAATTGACGGAATGGCATGGCAGGACATCGGCAATCTGTGGGGGCGCCCCGACTCGATCATCCCGTTCCGCCCGCGCCACGGACAGCCGCTCCCGAAACAGGTCACCGTCAACGGGGGCGATCTCGGCGCCCGCCAGCTTCTCGACCTGCAACTCAGGATGTTTGAGGAGGTGTCGGGGATGAATGCCGCCCTGACCGGCAATCTGACAGCTGCCGGAACCGGATACGAGCATTACCGCATGCTCGTCGACAACGCCCTGGTGACGCTTATCGACACGCTCCAGACGTTTATAGGCTTCCTTGCCGAACGCGACCGGAGACTGCTTGCATCGGACTGTCCGAGATAATCACCCGTTAACTTTCGATAACAATAGAGTGTAGGTTTTAAGCCCACACTCTATTGTATTTTTGCCAACACATAATTGATAACACACCAACACGCCCATGCTTGAATTCATCAATCAGAGAAACACCGACTTCATCACGGCATGCCGCCGCGAGAGAGCGCGGCTCGTCAGCAGCGGGAGCTGCCCGGGAAACCGCGACATAGTGAGACACGCCATCAACGGCGGAGCGCCGTCCTACTATGTCAGTCATCAGTATGCATCGCGCATGCTGTCGCTGCTCGAGACCGACAGACTGCCTCAGTCAATCAGCGCCGAGAAAAGAAAGATGTGGAACGACATAGCCGCAAGCGTCGAGACGGCGATGACATGCCATCGCTTCCGACGACGCACCAACGCTCTGGCTGCAGTGCTCACCGGCAGCACGGCTCAACGGTTTTACATCTCCGAAACCTACGGACTGCGGCTCTTCTACCGTCTCGGCACCCGGCGCCGGGCACGCCGCCGCAACAGACGACTGCTCTGAATGGCACGGAAACCGGCATCCGTTTTTTATCAACACACTTTCAAACACACTATCAACACCACCAACACCGAAATCATGACTATCTCACTATCATCACAGGCAATCATCACTGAAATCCAGGCTCTGTCGGCTCTCCGCAGCTACATGAACAATGGCGCGGTACCGCTTCTCAACGACGACCGCAACCGACAGCTGACGATACTCGCTGTCGACTCCTTCTATTTCACGATAATGAAAATAGCCGCCTATGTAGGGGGCTACCGGGTCAGTCCCGAAAACTATTTCGACGAGACGCCGCCTGAAGTGATGATGACATTAGAGATTCCCGACGACAGGGTGAGGGACTTGCCTCCCGGCATCGTGCGCCGACAGATCGAACATGCCGTCGCATGCCTGACTCTCCACACGGTGTCGATCGACACCGACCGCCGTCTTGCCGACAGCTACAGGGAGACCTATGACGCGGCAATTGAGACCGTCAGGGATCTGCTCGACGGCACCGACAGTCCGCTGGCACGTATCCTCCCTTCGCGATGACTCACCCCCGACCGGTTCCGCCGGTTCAGAGCGCTCTATGACCGATTAGAGCGCTCTTTTTTTTCACATACGAATATTTATAGTTAATTTTGGAGAAAATTTAACCCCACCACCGATACACAGAGAGTATGGACGACAAAAGACTATTCCTCCTCGACGCTTACGCGCTGATCTACCGCGCCTACTACGCGCTGATACGTTCGCCCCGCGTCACTTCCAAGGGCTTCAACACCTCGGCGATATTTGGTTTCTGCAACACTCTCGACGAGATTCTGCGTAAAGAGAACCCGACCCACATAGCGGTATGCTTCGACCCCAAGGGGGGGCACACGTTCCGCCACGAGGCTTATCCCGAGTACAAGGCTCAGCGCGACGCGCAGCCCGAGGACATAACTCTGTCGATCCCATTCATCAAGGATATCATTGCCGCCTACAACATCCCCGCTATCGAGATCGAGCGATACGAAGCCGACGACATCATAGGCACCCTGGCGCGTCAAGCCGAGAAAGAGGGCTTCATGACCTACATGATGACCCCCGACAAGGACTACGGGCAGCTGGTGACCGACCGTGTGGTGATGTACCGCCCATCGTTGCGCGGACAAGGGTTTGAGATACGCGGCGTCAAGGAGGTGTGTGAGCGCTACGGCATCTCGTCACCCCTCCAGGTGATCGACCTGCTCGCTCTTGAAGGCGACGCGAGCGACAACATTCCCGGATGTCCCGGCGTCGGCGAAAAGACCGCCTCAAAGCTCATCGCCGAGTGGGGATCGGTAGAAAATCTGCTTGACCACACCGACTCGCTGCGCGGCGCCCTGAAGCAGAAAGTTGCCGACAACGCCGAGCAGATCCGGTTCTCAAAATTCCTCGCCACGATAAAGACCGACGTGCCGCTGACGATCGATCTCGAGACGCTGCGGCGCAAGCCCGAGGACGTGACCCGGCTTAAGGAAATATACACTCAGCTCGAGTTCAAGACATTCATACAGCGGCTCGGAGCGACACGTCAGGCTGCGGTCGCGCCGGCAACGGCACCCCCTGCCGCCGCTGACGGAATGGGGTCGCTGTTTGACATCCCCGATCAGCCGGAGCCGCAACTCCCGCTCCCCTCGTCAGGGCTGGTAAAGACAACAGTGATGACCGACCCGGCTGCCGTCGCCGACGTGGTGACCGACGCCTGCAGGCACCGACATGTCGGGATATCGATGACAACGACCGGAACCGACGCCATGACGGCACGATGGACTGGAATAGCCGTCGCCCTGTCGCCCGACAACAGCGTCTATATCAAGCTCCCCGATGAAGGGCAGCCTCGAGCGGAATTGCTCGACATCATGCAGCCGCTGTTTACATCCGGGACAACGACCATAGTGAGCCACGACGTCAAGCGCGACTATATCGTGCTGAAAAATGCAGGCATAATCATGTCGGCACACTACTATGACACATCCGTAGCCCACTATCTGCTGCAACCCGAGATGCGCCACCGGCTCGCCGACATAGCCCTGACCTATCTTAACTACACGGCGATGGACTATGCCGACGACATACGCACGTCGCGCCGCGGTCAGGACGCGATGTCGACCGACGAAACGGCAGCTCGTGCCGGCGAACATGCCGCACTGGTGCTCCGGCTCAGCGACGTGCTCGCGCGACAGCTTGCCGACGCGGGGCTTGACCGACTGATGACCGATATCGAACTGCCGTTTATAAAGGTACTCGCCGAGATGGAGTGGACGGGGGTGCGCATCGACGTGAACGAACTTGCGGCGCTCTCCGACCAGCTGACTTCACGCATGCACGAAATGGAACAGAAGGTCTACGAACTCGCCGGGACAACGTTCAACATCAGCAGCCCCATGCAGGTGGGCGACGTGCTCTTCGACCGTCTGAAAATAGACCCCTCGGCTAAACGCACGAAGCGAGGAGCCTACTCAACCACCGAGGAAATACTCGAGAAATACCGCTCGGCTCATCCCGTGGTCGACCTGATCCTGAAGATACGCGGTCTGCGGAAACTGCTCGCCACATACATCAACGCTCTGCCCGAACTGATAAATCCCGCGACGGGAAAGATCCACACGACATACAACCAGACCGTCACAGCCACGGGACGCATATCATCGACCAATCCCAATCTCCAGAACATACCGGTGCGCACCGACGACGGGCGCGAGATACGCCGCGCTTTCATCGCCGACCCGGGCGACCTGTTCCTATCTGCCGATTACTCGCAGATCGAGCTCCGGCTCATGGCTGACCTCAGCGGTGACCCCGACATGATAGAGGCGTTCCGCGAAGGTGCCGACATCCACCGCGCCACAGCCGCAAAAATCTATAAGGAATCGATCGATGACGTGACTGACAATCAGCGCCGCAATGCCAAGACAGCTAACTTCGGCATCATATACGGCATCTCGGCATTCGGACTGTCGGAACGTCTCGGTATACCACGTTCTGAGGCGAAGATGCTTATCGACGGATATTTTGAAAGCTATCCACACATACGTGAATACATCGCCGCAGCTATCGAGCAGGCACGTGCCAACGGATATGTCACTACGATAATGGGACGAAAACGATTGCTGCCCGACATCAATTCCCGCAATGCGGTCGTGCGCAGCTATGCCGAGCGCAACGCCGTCAACGCGCCGCTGCAGGGTAGCGCCGCCGACATCATCAAGAAAGCGATGATCGACATCTACAATGCGATAGGACAGGAAGGTCTGCGGTCTCGCATGATAATGCAGGTGCATGACGAACTCATATTCAACGTCGTGCCCGACGAGTTGCCGCGGCTCCAGGAAATAGTCACGCGATGCATGACAGGCGCCTATAACGGACGTGTGCCGCTCGAGGTTTCGGCGGGAGTCGGGCAGAACTGGCTGCAAGCCCACTGACATCAGAACTTATCGGAGGTGCACCGCGTTGATAGTTTATAAGGACAGTAAACGCGCGGCACCGATTATGAGACACTCGCCGATAAATATATTAATGATAGGAATAACTGCATTGATTTCCGCCGTGTACACGACGGAAGCAAGCGCCGTAACCATCGTCAGCGACGTGCCCGACTCGTGCTGCATGCTCTGCCGCGACTGCTACCGCTACACGGCGGGGCACTGGGTTCCATACTCACCGCCTGCCGATATCCCCCGCCTGCTGTTTAAAAACTTCCCGGAGATATACACCGACACCGCCTATACGTGCAGCAACTGCAACATCGTGTTTCGCTGCATGTTTGCGCGTAAGGACAGGCACTACGAAGAGCGTGAAATCACGCCATTACTCAGCCACCATGTCGACACCGGCATGGTGAAATGGACTTCGGGACAGGAGTCCTCGCCAACCGATACGTGCGATCAGTCGGCATGGAAATCGGGACGGATGTGCCTGCGCGAAATCAACCGCCTGATGTCGCAGATCGCAGCCGACCGTCAGGTCTCTATCAGCGACGGCGATATACTGTCGGTCACCTACTATATCCCCGACAACGAGACCGGGACGATCGCGCGGCTGCTCATCAACGACACCCCGGCACGGTGATACGCTTTTTGACCGCCCGATGGAAATAATTCGGGATAAGAACCGTTTAAATAGAAATGGAGACTCTCGAATTTGCCTCACATATACTTGACTCACTCCCTTTCGAGCCGACCCGTCAGCAGATAGAACTGGTGGCGGCTCTTGCGCGTTTCTGCGCCCGGCAGGACAATGTCGACGCAGTGTTTCTGCTCAACGGATATGCCGGGACGGGAAAGACTTCTGTCACCGGCGCCCTTGTCAGGTCGCTCCGTGACATCGGGATGAGGGCTGTGCTTCTTGCTCCGACGGGACGCGCAGCCAAGGTCTTTTCGGCTCTCTCGGGACATCCGGCTTACACAATCCACCGGCGCATTTACCGTCAACCCGGACTGTCAGGGCTGTCGGCGGTCGCCACCGTAGCCGACAACCGCTCGGTCAACACCGTGTTTATCGTCGACGAAGCTTCGATGATAGGCGCCGACAGCGGATTGCTTGAGGATCTCGTCCACTACGTGTTCTCAGGCGTCAACTGCAGGCTGATACTGCTCGGCGACACGGCACAGCTTCCGCCTCCGGGATGCAGCGAGTCGCCCGCGATGATGCCCGACACGCTTCGTGCGATGGGGCTTCGCGTCACCCGTGCCGTCATGACACAGACCGTCAGGCAGAGCGCCCGCTCGGGACTGCTCTACAATGCCACCCGGCTGCGCCGCGACATGCTCCTCGACCCGATTCCCGAACCATGCCTGACTGTCACTCCGTTTGGCGACGTAGACATAGTGACGCACGATGACCTTCAGGACGCGATAGCACAGTCATACTCGGTCAACGGCATCGAGGAGACCCTGCTCATCACCCGCTCCAACCGGCGCGCCGTGCAGTTCAATCTCGCCATACGCCAACTGATACTCGACTACGAGTCAGAACTCGTGGCGGGCGAACCGCTGCTGATTGTCAAAAACAATTACTTCTGGACTGCAGAGGTCAAGGGGCTCGACTTTATAGCCAACGGTGACGTGGCAACCGTAACAGCCATTCACGGCACCGAGACACGCGGCAACCTTAGATTTGCCGATGTCACGCTCGCACTTGCCGACCGCGGAGTGGAGTTTGAAGCAAAAATAATCCTGTCGACGCTCACATCCGAGTCACCTGCCCTCGACAACGCAGCTCAGCAGGAACTTATGCAGATATGCCTCAACGACCCGGAGAAACACGCCCCCGATACCCCGATGGAAGCACGCATGCGCTCATTGCGCACCGACCCTTATTTCAACGCGCTCCAGGTGAAATATGCCTATGCCGTGACATGCCACAAAGCTCAAGGCGGCCAGTGGAAAAGCGTCTTTGTCGACACCGGGAATGTCAACCCCGACGCCTTACGCACTACCGACTTCTACCGCTGGCTCTACACCGCCACCACCCGCGCCACCCGTTCAGTCCACTACATCGACCCTACCTTCCCCGTCCGCTGATCCCCCTCCCTCCCCAGTCTGCTGTTCCCCCTTACATTCCGGCGGTCCCCGCTCCTCTCCGCGCCACCTTAAATCTTACTTTCCGTCTCGTTTCATCTCTTGTTTCGTCTCTTGCGCATTTTGGTTGGAAATGTTACGAATAATTAGTAACTTTGCAACCGGATGTTTCCGGCAATGGAACTACAATTGATAGTCAGTGACTTAATGATGGTTGCTGCGGGCTATAATCTTAATTGTAGCCTCTCTTCGCACAAAAACACAGTGGGGGAGGGGGAAGAGAAGAATTGTGTAAAAAAATCAGATTTATAAAAGAATTCCAAGTTGTAAGTGGTTGATACGACGACATGTAACGACACGAGCTTGTTTGATTTTTTTGATAAGCGAATCTCAACACTCAGTGAAGATTCGCAAGCAATCTATCGCCGCGCCCTTCAGACGCTGAATAATTTCCTGAGTGCCCAGAATCTTAAGATCTCAGACTTATCTGAAGATGTGGTGTCGGATTGGGCGGCTGAACTTTTGAGAATCGGTTTTTCTTTCCATTCTATGGTTCAGTTTGTCGATGTGCTGAGTTCGCTCGTGAATGCGGCTATCAGGGAAGGCAAGCTGAAGAGTGACAAGGTTGTCAAATGTGCTAAGGCGACAATCCTTGCCAACAAGACCAAGCCCGGCATCGGCAACGATACGACTCCATTACGTAAACTACTCGCCCTATTACGGATGTCGGGACTTACCTTGGGGGAAGACGAGAAATATCGTGACATTCTGCTGTTATCATTGCTTAACGGAGCGATGCCATTGATGGATGTGGCAAAGTTGAAGCGAAATGGTTATGATGAGAACAGTCAGTCGGTGATCAGCCGGCATGTAAGTCAGTCACGTCGACAGTATGTATTTGATCTCAATCAGGCAAGACTGACCCCAAATCAACTGAAGAGAGCGGTCTACGGCAAGATCCTTAATCTGGTGAATCGTCACGTGGACCATGCGATAAAGAATCTGGATGATGCGCTATACTCTTTTTGGACGCTTCTGGCTGTAGAGTGCGGGACCAGGAGTTCCGTTGCCCTTGGATGTGTCCCGGTTCATGTCGACTTATATCAACCCGCGTTTGTCTCACGAGCTAAGACAACGGAATCCGTTCGCCGGAGTTTAAGTCAGGCAATCGGCTCGATGATAGTTAACGATCCTCCTCAATGGCATGCCATGCATCTCCGCAGGCATGTAGACTATAAAGATTTGAAAGCGGCTATAGACGCAACGTCAGGGAGTCTGCCCGACATAGAGTTATTCTATCCATTGGAAGAAATAGCATCGAGAGTCGGGAAGAAGTTGGTTTATCAGAGCCAGCCGTTTATCCGCGACGTCGTGTTTTTTAAGTCTCGGGCAAGGGACATCATGCCGCTCTTTCAGAGCATCGGAGACAAAGCATGGTGCTATCGGGTCAGCAACGCTCCCGGTTCACCCTATGCCGTAATCTCCAAAACTGACTTCGCCGAATTTCAGACAGCAATCGGTCACTTTACCGACGAAACAAAAATCATCCCTATCTCGTCAGCCATCCCCTTGCCAGGCGAGGAAGTTGTATTAATAGGTTCAATGTGGGGCGAACGTAAAGGGACGTTCGACAAATCCTTCACCGACAAATCCGGTAAACTCCTTTACCGTGTGATTTTGAGTCCCGACTCCGGCTTCGCCTTCCGCATCGACATCGACCCCCGCAGCGTAAAACCAAAAGATTAAGCGCGATTTGTACTTTTGGACAATGAAAAAAGTAATTACATACGGAACGTACGATTTACTACATGAAGGTCATGTAAATTTGTTAAGACGGGCGAAGGAACTTGGCAATTATCTGATAGTCGGAGTCACGAGCGATAGTTATGACCGAGATCGAGGAAAGCTGAATGTTCGAAATAATGTTTTGGAGCGAGTTGAGGCTGTTAAGGCAACCGGATTTGCTGACGAAATAATAATAGAGGATTATGTCGGTCAGAAAATTGACGACATACAGAAATATAATGTAGATACATTTGCCATTGGTAGCGATTGGATCGGTAAATTCGATTATTTAAAAGAATATTGTAATGTGGTTTATCTTCCACGCACTGAAGGTATAAGTTCTACCCAGCTTAGGAATGAAACCTCGCCTAATATTCAAGTGGGAATAATTGGTTGTGGACGTGTGGCTAATCGTTTCCCCGCTGAGGCGGGCGTTGTAAATGGAGTCACCGTGGTAGGTGTATATGATATAAATTATTCAAAAGCGATTGATTTTATCGAATCTCATCATTTGGGAAGAGTATTCGGATCGTTAGATGAACTTTTCAGTGCGGTTGATGCAGTATATGTAGCCTCACCTCATTTGACTCACTATTCAATTGTGAAAACAGCTTTGGAGAATCGTAAGCACGTGCTATGCGAGACTCCATTAGTTCTAGACGAAGCACAGGCAAAAGAACTTTTCAAACTTGCAGAACGGAATAATGTGGTTCTGATGGAGGCTAATAAAACCGCTCATTGCCCTGCTTTCAATCATTTGATGGTGATGATCAAGAGCGGAGTAATCGGAGATGTTGTCGATATTGAGGCATCCTTGTCCAAACTTTGGGATGACGATATGACGTTACGTGAATTTGATCCTGAGCAAGCAGGTGGTTCGATGTACGAGCTTGGAAGTTATCCATTGCTGCCCATCATAAAACTTTTGGGTACGAATTTTGAGAATCTTAATCTTTATTCACGCATGAAAAATGGTGTGGATATGTATACAAAGGGCGTGTTTCGCTATTCTCACGCAGTGGGTTCTTTCAAAGTTGGTTTGGGCGTCAAAACTGAGGGCAATATGGTAATTTCAGGAACCAAAGGTTATGCATACATACCAGCTCCCTGGTGGAAGACCGACTATTTTGAACTCCGTTATGAGGATCAGAACCATAATAAAAAATTTTTCTATAAATGGGATGGTGCCGGTCTACGATATGAAATTCAGGAATTCATCTCATGTATAATCAATGAGCGCTTTTCTACATCACGTCTGCGTCGGCGTGAAAGTATCTGTATGGCGCGCGTAATGGAACAATTTACCAAACGTATAAATTTCAACGAAATATGAAATATGCTGTTGTGACAGGGGGTACCTCCGGTATTGGTTTGGGGGTAGTAAAAATGCTACTGGATAAAGGTTATTTTGTTTTTACAACCTATGTCGGTTCTCCCGGAGACTTTTGTCATGAGAGATTTGAACCGTTGTATATTGACCAGACCAATCGTCGGGAAGTTTACGACTTCATAGCTATGGTAAAGTCCAAAACTAAACATATTGATTGCATCGTATGTAATGCCGGAATGACCATCCGCAAATCTTTTACTGACACGGCTGATGCAGATTGGGATAAAATGATGGAAGTAGCAGTCAACTCTCATTACATCATGATTCGTGAGTTTTTTCCCATCATTCCTCCTGGAAGTCGAATACTATTTACCGGCTCTCAGATGGGACTTGATCCGCATGCTACAGTGCTTTCATATGGCGTGACTAAAGCCGCAGTCCATGCCTTAACCAAGAATTTGGTAAAGGAATTTGAAGGAACAGGTACAACTGTAAATGCCATAGTCCCTGGCTTTGTTGAAACACCTTGGCAAAAGGAAAAGCCCGAAGAGATAAAGAATAATATCTACAAAAAAACAGCTATCCACCGTTTCGCAAGCGTAGATGAGATAGTTGACGGCTACCGTTTTTGTATCGATAATCCCTTTGTGAATGGCAGCTTGATTGAAATAAACGGTGGATACTCATTTAAATAGGACCTATTTAACAAATAGATAAGCCCATAATTGTCACAGAAGTATAATTGATGATAATATTTGTAATAATCCTATTCGCACTTGTTCTATGGAAGAGTCGATTGTATTTAGGCTTGGGATATAGTAACAGTGATTTGTTCAACAGGGCTCTCGATCGTGATTCTACCGATTCGGTTAAGGGTATATTCATCCTTTATGTATTCTTATGTCATGTCACAGGATATATCCCTTACGAAGTCTTGTCGGAAGGTTGTTTGAACTATTATTTTTTGAAATTTACATCATATACCAGGCAATTATTAGTTGTGATGTTTTTGTTTTACTCCGGCTATGGAGTAATGGAGGCTATTAAGCGTAAAGGGAAGATCTATATAAATTCGATTCCTAAGAAGCGATTTCTCACTACGTTGCTTAACTTTGACATAGCAGTAGCTTTATTTATTGTTCTTGATCTATTGTCAAATGTTCCAATTACTTTGAATCAATCACTTCTTGCATTTACAGGTTGGACTTCGGTGGGGAATAGTAATTGGTATATATTTTGTATTCTTTTCTTATATATTGCAACATTTTTGGTTTTTAAAATAATAAATTACCCCCCCCTGGCGCTGTTTTGCTTGATAATTTTAACTGTTTTTTATATAGGAATCGTCCAGTTTTATCGCGGTTCATGGTGGGTGGATACTACGATGGCTTATCCAGTAGGAGTAGCATTTTCGATATATAAGAAAAAGTTCGAACGCATCTTTACGACCTATTATTGGCAGAGCCTTTCGGTATGCGTTATCATGTTCCTTATTTTCTATAATTTGCCCATACGAGCGTTCTATATTACGGCTAATCTTTATGCCGTGTTTTTCGCCTTTTTAATAGTGTTATTGACAATGAGATGGCACATGTGGAATCCGGTGTTGCATTGGTGTGGGGTTCATCTGTTTCCCCTATATATCTATCAACGTCTACCGATGATATTTTTTTCAACGATTTGCAGTGGAGTTCTACCATCGACTCAGCCTTACGTTTTTGTGACACTTTCATTAGTCCTCGCATTGATGATAACTTATCTGCATAAGTACATAGACATAAATAGTTTATTTCATAAAAGTATACAACTAAAATAAGTATGAGTACATTGCGAAAGTTACGTGGTGCGATTGTAAATAAATTACCGTTTGTATTACGCAAGCCGCTAATATATAAATATCGTTTGAGGGTCCCTTTTTATCGTGCTCTTCAATACCAAACGCTGTATTCTATTTCTACAGAGTGTCCAGTTAGTGTTATGTTCTTGGTTTCATCTCTTGCTATGTGGAAATATGATGAAATTTTCGAACTTTTAATTAGAAATCCACGATTTAAAGTTAATGTGGTTTTATATCCGTATGATTCATATTCTGTTGAAGAAAAGCAAGTGTCGATTAAAAAGTTAAAATCATTCTTCAAAAATAAAGGAATTGAGCCGATTGATGCCTATGCAGAAGATTACGATATTGAAGGGTATTTGAAAAAGATTAATCCAAAAATCATATTTTATCCAATGCCCTATGAAGGAATTTATGGAAATTATTTTGAATATTGCCGACATTTAGATAAACTGATAATTTATAGTCCGTATGGTATAGGAGTAATAAAAGGTAATCTATATACAAACACGGCTTTGCATAATCTTGCATGGAGAATCTATGTAGCGTCACCATTACATAAGCAGATTGCAAAGGAAGGGTCTTATAACAATGCAGAAAATGTAGTTGTTGTTGGCGAGAGTAATTCTAGCCGATTCAGGAACACATCATTGAAATACCCATGGAAAAAGGATGGCGATGGAGTAAAAAAGATAATATGGGCTCCACATTATTCAATTCTTGACGGACACGCTTTACATCGTATAAGTTTTCTATGGTTATATGATTTTATGCTACATATCGCTGATAAATATGATGGCAGACTTCAAGTGGCTTTTAAACCGCATCCTAAACTTAGGACGTTGATGTATCAACATCCGGACTGGGGAAAAGAAAAAACTGATGCCTATTTTAACGCATGGTTAGAAGGTGATAATACCGTGATTGAGGAGGGAGACTATGCAGCCCTGTTTGCTACATCAGATGCCATGATTCATGATTCCAGTTCATTTATCGGTGAGTATATGTATACGGAAAAACCAGTTTTATTCTCTAGTCGTCAGCTATTGGAAATACGGAAGGAATGCAACAGCTTTGGTAACAGATGCTTGGATTTGCATTATCATGCAGATAATTATGATGATATAACACAGTTCATAGATAATGTAGTCATGCAGGGTCACGATTCATTAGCCGAAAGTCGTCATAAATTTTACTTAGATGTGCTTTCATTTAGTGACGGTCTAACTACCGGTGAGCGAATATATAACGATATTATCAAGTTTCTTGGTTGGTTCTAAACGAGCAATATGGCTGAAGATATAAAAGAAAAGGCGATTCATGGGGTGATATGGAGTTCTGTCGACCGTTTTGCAGGTCAGATTATCCAGTTTGTCATATCCATTATCCTTGCTCGTATACTCATTCCTTCTGATTATGGTATAGTAGGTATGTTGGGAATCTTTATGGCGATTTCGGGCGTATTCATCGATGGAGGGTTTAGTAGTGCTTTAATCCAACGGAAAGACCGAAGTGAAGAAGATCTAAATACTGTTTTCTATATTAATATTGGGATGGCTACGGTTTGCTATCTGCTTCTTGCTGCTTGTGCGCCCTGGATTGCCGAGTTCTATAATATGCCAATTTTAATTCCAGTTATACATGTTTATTGTTTAAATCTGATATTGAGTTCGATTTCTGGTATTAATAACACACTTCTTACAATAAATGTTGATTTCAAAACTAAATCAAAGATATCTGTTACAGCTGCCATAACGTCGGGAATCATCGGGATTATATGTGCGTATTTTGGTCTTGGTGTATGGGCGCTGATTATTCAAGCTTTGTCATCGGCATTATTGTCGGGCATATTGAATTTTTATTTTGTGAGATGGTTTCCGAAGATGATTTTTTCAATTACATCCTTTAAAAAATTGTTCTCATTTGGCTCGAAATTGTTGATATCAAATATTATTGCATCTGCTTATGCAAATATTTATTCTCTAGTGATCGGAAAGCAATTTAACTCGGCGGTGCTGGGTTTTGTTTCTCGTGCGCAGGGATTTACGAATCTTACAGCTAACAATCTTACTGATATTGTTTCCCGTGTTTCATATCCCATATTGAGTAAAGTTCAGGATGACGATACAACGTTGAAGAGGGTCTATAGCAAATACATCAAGATGTCATCGTTTATAATCTTCCCAGTCGTTCTTTTGCTTTGTGGCATTGCCAAACCATTGGTATTAGTTCTGCTCACGGATAAGTGGGCTCCTTGCATCGGACTGCTACAAATACTTTGTTTTACCTGTATTTGGAATGGAATAGTGGATATCAATCTTAATTACCTGAAAGTAAAAGGACGGACGGATTTAGTATTGAAACTTGAAATTATAAAAAAGACTATTGCTGTTTCAATTCTGGTATTATCGATTTTATTCGATAATATATATGCCATTTGTCTTGGTCTTGCATTTTATTCATTGGTTGCATTATACTTAAATACGGTTTATTCAAAATCGCTGCTTAACCTTGGCTTTATAAAGCAGTTTAAATTATTTTCTCCATATCTCTTTTTAGGTTTAGGAGTAATGTGTATAGCTTTGGGTTTTAGTTATTATATAGCTAATGAATTTCTATCATTGGTAACTTCCATAATAGTATGTCCTATTTTGTATCTATTCTGTGCATACAAATTAAAACTTGAAGCAGCAGTCGAGAGTATGAAAATAATATCTCCATATATAAGACGATTAAAAAAGTAAATGGGGTTTATCGTGTTGAATTTAAAATTACGATTAGCAGGTATTTTCTATGCTCCGTTGGTGTCCAAATATAAGAATTCATATACTATACGAGAAAGATTTTAAAATCGCTGAGTAATATTCTACGGAATCTATGGTGTAGGTATTTGGAAAGATTATTTTAGAAAAGAGAAAAAAATCATGAATATATTATTTACATGGCCAATACCGTTTGACCCGCTAAAAGGCGGTGTGGAACGAGTAACTGATGTACTGGCGAGGGAGTTCGTAAAGAGAGGACATCGGGTTTTCTTTCTCCATAAAATGCGTTTTGAGGGCGTTCCGGAATATAATTATGACGTTAAAGTTGATTTTTGTCCGGTCTCAGAATTAAAATCACCTCTAAACCGAGAGTTTTACAGGAATTATTTGTTAGAAAATAAAATTGATATTGTTATAAATCAAGCCGGTGCATTTGATGATAGCAAGTTATTTGGAGATATTGATGATACCTGTCAAGTATGCTTTCATGTAATACACTGTGCTCCACAATTTTACTATCCATTCTTTTTCAAGCAGATTTTTTATCTACGTAATCATAGCATTAAAGAGTACATAAAAAGATTTGGTAGAATTTGCTTGTACTCAAAATTGAAAAAAGACTATTTTAACCGTCTTAAATCACACTATACCTATCTGCTTAATTCAAAATCCCCAAATATTGTATTGCTTTCAGAGAAACACAGAAAGCAATTGAAAGAGATAATACCGGACTATCCAGAAAGATATATTAATTCTATCGGGAATCCGTCTTCATTCTCTCCAGTGTTTTTCCAGAGGAAAAATAATAAGATCCTTCTTTTTGTAGGAAGAATGGAAAATCAAAATAAACATCCCGACAGAGTTATAAAAATATGGCGAAGGATATATAGCCAGTTTCCGGACTGGAGGCTAATCATGATCGGTGACGGTCCTGCACGAAAGGAGATTGAAATAGCGAGTAGAGACTTGCCAAGGATTGAATTTAAAGGGTTTTCTGATCCGAAAGATTTTTATAAAACTGCTGATATCCTACTTTTTACAAGTGATTATGAGGGCTTTGGTATGGTCCTGATAGAAAGTATGGTATTTGGGTGTGTTCCTATCGCGTTTAATAGTTTCCCATCTATAGGTGATCTAATTAAAGATGAGCGTCAGCTTGTAACACCATTTTCTATAAATGAATACGTTGATAAACTTTCGCGTTTGATGACTGATAAGGGGCTATTAGACCGTTTGCGTACAGAGGGTTATTCTATTGCTCAGCAATTTACGGTAGAAGATATTGTGGATAAATGGGAAAACTTATTTAATATTGAACTTAAAAAAATCGGAAATTGGAGATAGAATCATGCGCTACTTAATAACAGTTTCATCGCTTACTCCGGGTAGCGGGCTTAGCCGTTACGTATTTTCTCTATGCCGTTTATTGGCGAAGGATAATGAGGTGTGGGTGATGACTACCCATGATGACGGCACTATTGCCTACGAACGAAAAGAGTTAGATACTATCTCTCCTGATATTCGTTTGGTATCTCTGGGATCGAAGAGGAAAATAACCAAATATCTAAGCGTGTTGCGATGGATTCGTCGAATAAAGCCGGATATAATTGTAAATAATTACAATGCAACAGTTCAATATATTTTACCTCTGATTAATCGCAAGATTAAAGTAGTTCACGTTTTGCATTGCGATTGGACTGACTTTTATCGAATAGCTGCTATAAATGGTAAGAGGGTTATCAGTTGGATTGCTCCGACACTTCCTATAGCCGAAGCTTTCAATACTTATTCTTCAAATCAATTTGCAGATTGCGTAAAGGTGATTCCTCATGGGGTAGAAGAGCAAGATTTGCCTGAAAAACATAATAAGAGGCTTGAAATAGTTTATGCCGGTGTGATATATGAACATAAGGGGGTGAAAATTTTGCCGGCAATAGTAAAATCACTTTTGGCGAAAGGCATAGATCTACATTTTACGATTATCGGTGGAGGGGTTCTGTCAGATTGGCTTAAAGAGCAATTTGTAGATGAAATTGCAGATGGAATCGTCGAAATGACTGGAGTGATACCCCACAAGGAAGTGTGCAACCGAATGAGCGCAGCGGATATTTTCTTATATCCTACCCACCTTGATTCTTTCGGACTGGTAATTGCAGAAGCAATGATGTGCGGTGCTGTTCCTATTGTTACCCTACTTCCCGGTATTACTGATAATCTGGTTACAGATGGGGTAGATGGTTTTCTGATCGAGCAGGATAATGTTGAGGAGTTTGTGAAAAAAATCTTGCTTTTGAATTCAGATCCGGATTTGAAAGAGAAAATGCAAACGGCTACATATCATGCAGCTAAGAATAACCTTTCATTGTCTAAAATGTATGAAAATTATACTTCATTTTTTAATGATTTGTATTAATTAAGTTTGTGGATAACATATTGGCTATCATTAGACTATGCTCGTAACGGTATTCTCATATATAAAAACGATAAGACTTTTACCTCACTTATTAGTTTTCTATACTTCCAAGCAGAAGGAATTAATGAAGTATGAACGCGACATCTGGTTGAAAGAGTATCGGTTGTCTAAACGCGGATTAAGGGGCTTGTTGCTTTTACTTAATTCGTTGCCTGAATACCGGTCATTATTTTATTTCCGCACAGGGAATAAATGGTTATCAGTGTTTGCCAAAGGACAAAATAATTTAGAATTTTATACTCCATCCGAGAATATAGGGCGCGGACTAATGATTTGGCATGGTTTCTCAACAGTTATCAATGTCCGGAAAATGGGTGAGGATTGTCAAGTGTGGCAAAATGTGACTATTGGTAAACGAAAACCACATTCAGATGTAGATGACCGCCCTATAATAGGTAATGGCGTAAAAATAGCAGCGGGTGCAGTCGTTGTGGGCGATATAACTGTTGGCGATTTTGCAACAATCGGTGCCGCATCTATAGCCAATAGGGATGTGCCATCTGGAACGTTAGTAGTTAGTCAGTCATCAAGATATATAATTAAATAGGAATGAAATTCTCGATTATTATTCCGGTATACAACGTCGAAAATTTTGTTCGCGATTGCTTAGAATCTGTTGTGAATCAAGATTTTCCGGTTGAGGAATTTGAGATATTGGTTATCGATGATTGTAGCCCAGATGCTTCCGCAGCTATCGTCAAGAGCATAATGATCAAACATTTGAATGTCCGACTAATTAGTCATTCCGAGAACAAATATCTGGGGGGCGCGCGAAATACAGGAATCAACAAAGCACAAGGTGAGTGGATATTTTTTCTGGATTCAGATGACAAATGGGTGAATCAAACTGTGCTAAAGCATTTTGATTCAATTATCGAAAAACAGCCGGCGAATGTTGAGGTTGTTCGTTCCATATCATATACATCTCTATCAACAAAAGGGGAAAAAAATATTATTGTAGCAGATAGGTCTATATCCTATACTATTACAATTCCCGGGGAAAGTTATGTTGCTCAAAAAGGAATGTTTTACAATGTATGGACAAGTTGCTATAATGTTGACTTTTTACGTAAGAACAATTTATTTTTTAGAGAACATATAGCCTTTGAGGATTCAGATTGGTCTACGAAAGTTCTTTTGCTGGCTACTAATATAGTACTATTGGATTTCCCATTTTATGGTTATAGAATGAATCCAGAATCTATAACAAATTTGCCATTATTGCGTTCTTTTGACGATAATGTGACGTCAGTATTCGCTTTACGGCGGATTCTGGATGAAATGGAGTTGGGTATAGAACAGCAACGAGGTATCAATGAACGCATTAAGAAGTCCCTCTTGTCGTTTATTAAAATCAGCCGAAATTATCCTCGGCGGGAATCGTTAAAGGTGTTGGCAAGACTCAAAAATACGTCTCTACTTGTGCCTAGCAATTATTCGCTCTCTTTATTTGAAAAATTTCAACTTTGGGCGCTGAATTATTGTCAGTGGGGGACTGTGACAACAGTACGTATGCTGATAAAGATAAAGAGGTTTTTTAAGAGATAAATTTATTTGCCGAAAATGTCGAAAAAGAAAGTCGGTTTTTTAGACTATAGTCATGTTTTCGCAGGTGCGGAGCGTGTACTTTACAATATGATAGCGCATATTGATCGCGAGAAGTATGAGCCTGTCCTCATTTTCCCTTATCCAGAGGAGCATCAACAACGCTATGATGCACTCAACTGCGAGAAAGTCTATCTTGCCGACAGTAAGAAATGGTGGATGGGCAGCGACCGTTGGAAAAATCCGGTGAGAGGTACAGATTTTCTTAAGCGTGCGGAATTTGGTCGACGAATTGCGCGTGTTGTAAATAAGCACAAGATTGATATATTGGATGTTAATCTGATGCGTGTTGACGTCAGGATGTGGGTTTGGGCAGTTCGGAAATTCACAAAAGCTAAGATTGTAGGTCACTACCGCAGTCAGGAGCAAGATTGGGTTGCACCGCGCAGCGGTCAGATACTTTTTGATGTAATTGCGTGTGTGTCGGCTTTTTCGAAGATGCGCTTTCAGCTTAAAGGTAAGTTTGTGCGTGCCGAGGTGCTCTATGACTCGGTAGATGTGGACGTGATTAAGAGCGCTATTTCAAAGTCAGAAGCTAAGCGAGCTCTCGGTTACGATGACTATACTCGACTACTAATTTCTGTCGGGCAACTTTCCAAACATAAGGGACACGACACAGCAATCCGTGCCTTTGCTGCAATAGCGGATAAATATCCTGATGCGCGCTTACTTATTGCGGGGGGGGGAGGTGACGATTTGGTAAACTATTACCGAAATCTTGCTAAAGATCTTGGCGTTGCGGACAAGGTATCGATTCCCGGCACTCAATTAGGAAATATTCAAGACATATATCGCGCCGCTGATCTCACCCTTTCTCTGACTAAGGTCGGCGAAGGATTCGGATTGGTTCCTTACGAGTCGGCCCTTATAGGTACGCCATTTATCGCACCCTGTTTTGGAGCTGTCATTGAGTTTGTCAACGACGGAGAAACCGGAATGCTGGTTGATACCAATAATCTTGATGCGGTGATCGGGAAAGTGCGATGGGCTTTGGATCATTCAGACGAGACTGGTACAATGGTAGAAAGACTTCAAAATATTATCTACGATAAACTGCGACCGGAGATTCTTGCGTGCAATCTAGATAAATTGTATGAGTCATTATGAAAATTAAGGATTTTATACGACGTAGTCACGTTAGATTTCTACGTTTCCGAGTAGACAGAAAAAAGGACCTTAATATTAAAGGTCGAGTCCTGATTGTGGCGCCGCATCCCGATGACGAGGTTATCGGTTGCGGAGGACTGATTGCACGCCTTGTAGAGCAGGGAAATGCTCCACAGATTATTGTTATGACAGGCGGCGAGGGTTCTCACGGGAAAGATAATGTTGACACGGCTGCCATAGTGAAGGCGCGCCGTGGTCTTACACGTAATGCGTTATCTATTTTAGGGGTGCCTGAGAGTAATCTACATGAGCTCGATTTTAAGGACGGAGGGATATCTGCCGAGTCAGAGCAGATTGTGCGACTTAAAGAGCTTATTGATGCAATACAACCTGATACAGTGTTAGTTCCCCATTGGGGTGAAGGCTGGTCCGATCATGTCACTACGGCAAAGATTGTAAAGTCGCTCGTGCCTACGAATGCACAGGTGTGGGAGTATTGCGTATGGATGTGGTACTATCAGGTATGGCGTGGGTTGGACTGGACTAATGCTGCTGCGCTCCGTCTCACTCCAAGTGAGCATGACCTAAAACTTAAAGCTGTTGATGCATATATCCGTCCGATAGCCCCCGATGGGAAACCTTGGAGTGGCGTGCTCCCCAAAGTTTTCGTCGAAGCAAATACTGGAAATATTGAATTGTACTTCAAATGTGGAATTTCAAAGTAATTGATCGTATTCCGGAGTCAGCGCAGAGCGGACACGTTTTCTTCCATCCCTCTTTGATTGAGGCTTGGATGAAAACCTATGCTCCGCTTCGTAATCTGACGCCTATATATGTACGCGCCGTCCACGAGAAAACAGAGGCTTATATGCCATTGGTGCTTTGGACAAAGAATTGGAAAAATGCTTTTGTGCGATCCATCGTTGCTATCGGATATAGTGATTTCGACTATCATGATCCCATTATAGTAGGCGATGACCCGAACGAGGACGAGAAAATCACGTTTTGGATTGAACTCATAGAGTTTTTGAAATCAAAGTATACGTTTGACATCTTCACATTTGAGGGTATCACTGATGCGATGGCTATAGGTGATGGTTGGAAGCAAGGTGAAATATGTCCACAGCTAGACCTAAAGAATATCAATAACGAGGAGACATTGATGAAGTTTTTCAAAACTTCACTTCGCGGTGATTTACGTCGTCAAATGCGTCGTTTGGAGGAGATAGGACCACTTAAATTCAAAGAATACAATTCATGGGAAGAAATTCCGGCTGAAACATTTCACAGGTTCATGCATCAACATTCGCTGCGTTGGCCTAATGCCTACAAGGCACCTCATTTTCATGAAAATTTATTACGTGAGGGGCTTAAGACCGGGGTAACGCATTTTTCTACTCTCTCGGTAGGAGATGCGGAGATTGCATGGCATTTGGGATTTAAATATCGAGGACGCTATTATTACTATATGCCCGCCGGGAATCAAGATTATTTCAAATACTCTCCAACCAAAGTGCATCTATTTTTCCTCATGCTACGTTCTGTCGAACATGGATATGAGGTGTTCGATCATTTGCGCGGCGAAGAGAACTACAAATCAGGTTGGAGCAATGGGCATATCTATGTAAACGTCCTCCATGGAACAATGTCAAATATTCGTACACACATCGCAGATAATATGTTGAAAATAAAGCGCTTGATTACCCCCCCCCAGAATTAACATCCTGGAGGTCACCGCTTTACGTTGCGCAGTATGAGAAAGCAGCGTAAAGAGCAGGTGATAGTTGTTGGTGATTCGTTCAACAACACATTGGGGTTGGTTCGGTCGCTGGGTCAAGCCGGGATTAAGCCGATTCTGATTCTTGTGGGGCATGACAGACTGTTCGTTTGTAAAAGTCGGTATGTCGCCAGGTCAATCATGGTCAGTTCAGTCGAAGAAGCCATGACTAAGCTACGTGAGTTGGAGTCGCAATTCAAGGACGCTTATGTAATCTGTTCCAATGATAAAGCGGCAGAGATGCTTGACTGTCACGAGGCGGAATTATCAAAATTCTATCGCACTCCTATGCGAGGGAAAGGAATAGGGACGTTGTTCAATAAGAATGTGCAGTGTGACTTGGCTCACCGATGTGGCGTGACGGTTCCGGAATCGTTAATCTATAATCGTGGTGAAGCTATTCCGCAATTGAACTATCCTGTGCTGATTAAGCCAAATGCCAGTAACAGCGGAGAGAAAGCCGATATACATATTTGTCGGAACCGAAAGGAGTTTGAGGATAGTCTGAGCATGAACTCGCGTTGCGATCAGTTCATTGTTCAGACGTTTATCGACAAAGAGTATGAAATAAACCTGATCGGAGCTGTCAATGATCATGGCGTGGCAATACCGGGTGGAATACGGAAACTTCGCCACTATCCTTCACCGAATGGACCATGCTCTTTCGGGGTCTATCTGCCGTTGAGCGAACTGCCTTTAGACATCGAGCCAATCAAGCGCTTTGTCGAGGCTACCGGTTATCGCGGACCATTCAGCGTTGAACTGCTTCACTCAGCCGGTAAAAACTATTTTATGGAGATGAACTTCCGCCATGACGGACTTGCTTATACCGCGACTGCTGGCGGAGTGAATCTTCTCGACTTCTATGTGAATGACAAGTCTGTTCCCGATGGCAAAGTTCATAAGACATTCATGATGGACATTTCTACTGATCCTCTGCATGTTCGTGATGGTAAGATAAGTCGAGGTCAGTGGTTCCGAGATCTATTACGCACAGGCTGTCAGCTCAACTTCAACCTGCTCGACCCCATGCCGACGGTTAGCTATTATCGCAAAAAGATTTTTAAATGAAAGTAGTAATCGGAATCCCATGTCTGTTAACAGGGGGAACGGAGATTCAGACTCTGAGCCTTGTTCAGGCGTTGATTGCGGTTGGACATCAAGTGGAGGTTGTCTGTTATTTTGAGTATTCGCCCCAGATGGTGGGACGTTACGAAGATACCGGAGCGACTGTTAGATTGCTGATGTCCGACGGTATACGTCCTGTCGGAATCACTGCCGTTGCGTCCCATCTTTGGAAAGGACTGCGCGCGGCGGTAAAAGAATTTCGTCCTGATGTGGCTCACATTCAATATATGGCTCCTGGTGCCCTGCCGGTATTGATTCTTAAAGCCTTAGGAGTTAAGAAAATAATAGCTACTACCCATACGGCGGCTGATATATATTCACCCAATGGTCTGAAAGTGATAAAGTTCCTGACAAATCATGTACTAAGTGGTTTCCAGTGCATCACCGAGCGAGCTGAGTTCAGTTATTTCGGTTCTTCGAGACTCTTTGATGGTACTCCCTCAAAACATTTCACTATCTATAACAATATACCCTCACATATATCTATTCTTGATCAGTCTCGTGCGTTAAAGACAGTCAAAGACGAGATAACGGTAGGGGTTGTGAGTCGTTTGGAGAGAATCAAGGGTATGGATTTGGTTGTGCCTGCCTTTGCAGAAGCCTATAAGTCAAATTCGCGGTTGAAACTGCTTGTTGTGGGTGATGGGTCGCAACGTGCCCTGATGGAAGAACAAGCCCGTGAAAATGATATTATTGACCGTGTGGAATTCCTTGGTCGCAAGGCTCAGTCTGAACTTCAGGAGTGCTATGATCGCATAGACATTCTGTTGATGCCATCCCGCAGCGAAGGATTCGGTCTCACCGCCATTGAAGGTATGGCTCGCGGTTGTGTACCGGTTGTCGCAGCCACAGGTGGATTGCCGGAAGTGGTGAAGGACGGCATAACCGGGTTACTGCATAATCCGGAATCGGTGCACGACCTCGCACAAAAAATCACCGCTTTGGCTACTGATCTCAATAAGTTAAACGAGTTCTCACAGGAAGCTATAAAAAGAGCTAAAGTTTTTTCATCCGAAAGCTACGAACAGCATATTTCTTCACTCTATAAATCTATTGCTGAATGATATACCTTAATATTATATACTTTATACTAATCTCCTGGTATGCATATAAGTTTCTGACGTCCAGCGGTAAAATTGTCAGGAGTCCATTTGACAAAAATGACGATTTAGCATTGACCGGTCCAGAGATGTTCTGGGTACTGACATTTTCTACTGGGGTGCTGGCTTTTTCGGCACCTCTTTCGATTGATTTGATGGCTGTCAGGTTATTAGTCATTATGGTCCTTTGTTTCATCGGATTTTCATATGTCGACAATAAGCCTATATGGTCTTTCCCGCTGAAACTATATGTGGTGTATCTTGTCTGGTTGTTGATCGGATGTACTTATGGACCTTCCTGGGGGTATGGTATACGTGTAATTCTAAAATATTCATATCCTCTCATATTCTGTCTGTTTGCGAGTGCGGCGATTGATAATTTTCCAACGGCTTTCAAAGCATCCGTCAGCGCGCGATGGGTAGGTACAATAGCTGTAGTATTATCTTTTATACCATATATAGGTTATTTAATTCCGGGAGTGTTATGGTATTCGACTGCTCGCGTTATTCATTTTATTTCATTGATGACTTTTTCGATGTCGCTATTTTTCTTCACTGCTGAGAAGAAAAAGAATTTCTTATATACGCTTCTATTTCTTTTTCCATGTTTCGCATGGGTATTCAGAACATCAATAATGGGTTCGGGAGTAGCTATTATGGCATTCAGTATTATTCGTTGGAAATTGAAGTCGCTTCCTATGATTTTGGGAGTCTTGGTTGCGGGTGTAATTGCCGTATTCACTATTCCGTCGCTGCATGATAAGATGTTTTATGATGATATGAAGGGTACTGATTTGGAGAGTTTTACTGCCGGTGAATTGAATGAAGATGCTATTAATACCAATACCCGTGCAGTGATGTGGGAATTTCTGGAGGAGGAATTGTATAAAGGTCATGAGTTAACAGGTTCAGGTACAGGATCAGTACAGAACTTAATGTACAATAATTTTCTGTTCGGAGGTCTTACTGTTCCACACAGTGATTTCGTTCAGATGAAATGTGACAATGGTCTGATTGGAATGTATCTGTATATAGCCATTTCGTGTTTGATCTTCTGTCATTGTTTCAGAATATATTGGAGTACAGATGATGATAGAGTAAAACTTTTTGCTATCACAGCAGGGGCATCGTTGCTCGGAGTATTCGCAACGATGTATACAGATAATACAGTTAATTACTCAATGGCGACGTTATCAATGCCTTACGGTTTTTATGGGATGACGCTTGCCCTTAAAAATAGGCTTACAGATGAGTAATTGTTTTGTAAAATGTTGATTTATTATGAAAAAGTATAATATAGCCGTAGCCGGTACGGGCTACGTGGGGTTGAGTATAGCAACACTTCTTGCACAACACAATCATGTGACAGCGGTTGATGTTATTCCTGAGAAAGTTGAGAAAATCAATAAGCGTATTTCGCCTATTCAAGATGATTACATTGAGAAATATCTTGCGGAGAAAGACCTGGATCTTACTGCGACTCTTGATGGTGCTTCAGCTTACCGTAATGCCGATTTTGTTGTAATAGCTGCACCTACCAACTACGATCCGCAAGCCAATTTCTTCGACACTCATCATATCGAGGATGTCATCGATCTGGTGCTGGCGGTGAATCCGGGAGCGGTAATGGTAATCAAGTCGACCATTCCGGTCGGTTACTGTCGCTCGCTCTATATGAAGTACGCCGCCAAGGGGGTAAAGACTTTCAACCTGATGTTTTTCCCCGAGTTTCTGCGAGAGAGTAAAGCCCTTTACGATAACCTCTATCCCTCGCGTATCATAGCCGGTGTACCTAAACTTATTGATGATCCTCGTTTTGCCGAAGAGAATGAAGCTATTGCAAAGGTGGGTGATGTGTCGTTCCTCAATGAGGCTGCGCACACATTTGCGGCACTTCTTCAGCAGGGAGCTCTCAAACCGGATATCGACGTGCTTTATATGGGTTTGAAGGAGGCTGAGGCTGTCAAACTGTTTGCCAACACCTATCTTGCTCTGCGCGTCAGCTATTTCAATGAACTGGATACTTACGCTGAAGTCAAAGGTCTCGATTCGCAGGCAATTATTCAGGGTGTTGGACTGGATCCTCGTATCGGTTCCCACTATAACAATCCATCTTTCGGTTATGGTGGTTACTGTCTACCCAAGGATACCAAGCAGTTACTTGCTAACTATGCCGACGTTCCTCAAAGCATGATGTCGGCAATCGTAGAGAGCAACCGAACGCGTAAGGATTTTATCGCTGATCAGGTTCTGCGCATGGCTGGCTACTATGACTATTCAACTGCTAATACCTACGGTCAGGCACCTGAAAAGGAAGTGGTAATAGGAGTCTACCGCCTAACCATGAAGTCAAATTCCGACAACTTCCGCCAATCATCTATTCAGGGCGTTATGAAGCGTATCAAGGCAAAGGGCGCAAAGGTGATTATCTACGAGCCTACACTCGAGAACGGAACCACTTTCTTAGGTTCTGAAGTTGTCAATGACCTGACTCGTTTCAAGACTCTTTCTCATTCGATACTTGCCAACCGCTATGATGCCAGTCTCGATGATGTGAAAGGAAAGGTATATACTCGTGATATTTTCCACAAAGATTGAAAATGATGATTTCGGTTGTAATTCCTCTGTATAATAAAGCGGATTCCATAGGGAGGACCTTGGAATCATTGCAGCGTCAGACTTACAAAGATTTTGAAATTGTTGTGGTTAATGACGGGTCTACTGACGGAGGCGAGAAGATCGTTGAGAAGTTTGTAGGTCCGCGACTCAGATTAATCAATCAATCTAATGGTGGCGTTTCTGTCGCAAGAAATGCAGGCATACAGAATTCAAAAGGAGAATATATTGCGTTATTGGATTCTGATGATGAGTGGGAGCCGGAATTTCTTGAAACTGTGGTAAAGATGATAACGGATTTTCCCGAATGTGCTGTATTCGGTGTGGATTATGTGATGCGTAAGCCTGATGGCACCCAGATTTATACAATTGTCCGTGGTCTGGATTTTGAAGGCGAAATTGGTGAGATCGGTGATTACTTTAAAGTAGCTTCGCAGTCTAATCCACCTCTTTGCTCGTCGTCGGTAGTGATTCGTAAAGACGCTATGCAGGTAGTAGGTGGTTTCCCGGTGGGTATTAAATCGGGAGAGGACCTTATTACTTGGGCACGACTTGCCGCACGTTACCGCATAGCATACTGTCGCAAGCCATTGGCAATCTTCAATGTGGAGGGATATGATGTGAAGGACAGACCCAAACGCGTCCCCCCGGAAGAAGATTATGTTGGCTTTGAGTTATTAAAAATAAAAAATGAATTCCATCCCAATGGGATAGATGCATATCGAAGTCTATGGCATAAGATGCGAAGTTCAATATTCATGCGTCTTGGTATGAGGAAAGAAAGCGTAGGGGAGGCGATAAAAGGCTTACAATTAAACCCATTTAATTATAAATTATACATATACATACTCAATAATGTGCTTCCTTCGAAGTTCAAATTGTTTTAAAAATGAAGAAAAGACTATTGTATTTTTGTTCGGATTATATTATCGGTTTGACGCAAGCTCAAACCGAGCAATTGGAGCATTTGGTTAATGAGGATAGTATTGATCTTTTCGCAATTTCAAGTGAGAAAGAGCAAGAAAAAGGATTGCATGAGCGCTTACACAAAGCAGGTGTCGATGTTACAGTAATAAAAGATCTTGATGTGCATAAAGATTTTAAAAATCTTGCAAGGAAAATTGGCAAGATTCTTGAAGAGAAAGATATTACTCATGTCAATGTTCACAACAACTGGCAGTTAGGCTTAATGGCATATCTGAAATTTCTACCATCATTCAAGCATAAGTTTAAACTTATATATACCATCCATGGTTACCGCCATAACAATCCCGTAAAGTCAGTTATAGCTGTAGGAGTAATAGGAACATCACTTGCATTGTCAACAGACAGAGTTATTTCAATGTCAAATTATGTATCCCGCAAATTCCAGATTTTGTCATTCAAAACCGATCGTGTTTTTTATCTGATGAATAAGCCTGAATATAAGAAGACAGCGAATAAGGTAGATATATCAACTCTATCTATGGTATTTCCTGCCCAATTCCGAAAAGGTAAACGTCAGGATATATTAGTAAATGCGGTTAATGAATATATTAAGAGAACAGGAGACAAAACTATTCAACTACATCTTCCCGGGGATGGACCACTGCTTGAGGATCTTAAGGAAATGGTGGAAAAATTGGGACTGCAAGAGAATATACACTTTTATGGCAAAATATCCCTAAGTGAAGTAATTGCTTTGTATGAGAAGAATAATATCGCATTATGCTCCTCTAATGTTGAGACTTATGGTAGATGTATCGCTGAACCATTCATGCTTGGGCGATGTGTTATAACCCAAAAGACTGGAGTTGCAGAAGATATCATTCGCAATGGGGAGAATGGATTTTTTTTCAAAACCGCTGTAGATTTGACCAATATCTTAGAATACCTCCATTTACATCCTAATAAAATTAAAGCCATCGCAGATAAAGCATTTGAAGATCGAGTGGTATTTTTCCCAGAGAACGTAATGAAGTCTTACCTTCAGTCGTTGGATAACGCTTAAATCAATATTAAATTTAGATAATGTTCTCTTTTGTCAAATCACGAGAGATTTCGATAGATTTATTGCGCTTTTTTGGACTGTCATTGATCATTTTAGCGCATGTTCAGCCGCCTGAATTGCTTTTTCAAATCAGGGCATTTGATGTGCCTTTGATGCTTTTTGTTTCAGGATTGGCATTCAGTGGACGGAAACCTGATTTTTCTAGTTCGTTTTTTTGGAAGCGCTTTAAGCGTTTGGTTGTCCCCGTATATATATTCCTTACTATATATTTTGCATTCGTATATATCGCAAGAATGTTTGGAGTAGATTTTGGCGTTCGTCTTAAACATGTTATCGGGTCATACTTACTCATGGATGGGATTGGTTTTGTGTGGGTTATTAGGGTATTTCTCATTGTGGGTCTTTTCACACCATTCTTATTGGCTTTTGATAATAAAATAAAATCAGATACTGTGTTCTTAGTGATTGCTGGAGTAATACTTTGCATGATTGAAATACTTTTATCCAATCGAATTGGATTCAATAACATCTTTGTCCGGGAATTTGTGTATTATGCGATCGGGTATGAGTTGTTGTTTACTCTTGGTCTACGTTTCAGTCATATGACAATAACAACAAAAGCAGCCACGTTTGCAATTGTTGCAATATGTTATGCGGTGCTCCAAATAATTGATAATTATAAAGTGGGGGGGGTATCTCGGTTAATAATTTTAAGTATCCTCCTAGGGCTTTATTTTTATTGTACGGTGCCACTCTTTCTTTCATATCAATTTTTGCAGTAAGAAAAATTATAAACAAAATACGAATTCCTTCATGGATTATTTTCATAGGTCAGAACACAATATGGATATATCTTTATCACATACCGTTAATTCAATTTACTGGAATGTTGCATATGCCGTGGGGAATGAGATATTTTGTTGTATATTCAATTGCAACATTAATTGTATATCTGCAGAACGTTCTTGTCTTTCGGTTTAAGTTCCCTTTTTACAAGTATTTTGTGGGTTAATTATTTAGTATAAGTTGATGAAAGTACTTATCGTTCATAACGATTACGGGAAGTATTCCGGTGAAGAGGCTATGGTCGACAAGATGGGCGTAATGCTCAAGGATTTGGGCTACGAAGTAGCTCAGTTGCGCATGACTACAGCCGGAGCACGCGAGTCGCTGATAGGTAAGATTAAAGGCTTTATCGGTGGACTATGGTCGCCATCGGGTGTGAGAGCTATGCGCGATGCTATCCGGAGCGAAAAGCCGGACATTATCAACGTTCACAACCTCTATCCATTCATATCGCCGGCAGCTCTCCGCGAGTGTAAGAAAGCGGGAATCCCGGTTGTGATGACCATTCATAATTATCGTCTTATATGCCCTACCGGTTTGTTCATGCGAGACGGTCGCTCTTGTGAATTGTGCTTGCAGAGAGGCAACGAGTGGGGTTGTGTGAAGTATAACTGTGAAAATTCAATTCTAAAGTCGGTCGGGTATGCTGCACGTAATGCCTTGGCACGTATAAAGCGCCACTACGCGGATTGTGTCGATGTCTATGCCTGTATCACCGATTTCCAACGTCGAAAACTAATTGAAGCCGGATTCAATCCTGAGAAAATTGTAATGGTTCCCAACTCGGTTCCCGTTCCCGAATTGAAAGAGTTCATTCCGGGCGAATATATCGCTTTCAGTGGGCGCCTGAGTAACGAGAAAGGGGTTGACCTGATAATTGAGACAGCACGTCGTCATCCGGAAATACCGTTTAAGCTTGCCGGTGCTATACGAGACAAAGAGTTGGTGGAGAATCTGCCGGCAAATGTTGAGTTGATGGGCTACCTTAAGGGTGACGACCTGGACAAGTTCTATCGCAATGCTCGTTTTTTTGTCATGGCAAGTCGCTGCTATGAGGGTTTCCCGATGGCAATTCTTGAAGGTGCCGGTTTCGGCAAACCGATGATAGCCCCTGATCATGGTGGTTTCTCTGAAATCATTGGCAAGAGAGACGAAGCCATTGGTTTGCTCTTTGAGCCGGGCAATACTGAATCGCTTGAGAGAGCTGTTGTGGAACTCTGGAATGATCCCGAAAAAATCGGAATTCTCGGTCAGAAAGCCAATCAGAAGCTAAAAAATCAGTATTCCACCGAAGTAATCGCCCAAAAGTGGAAGAATCTGATTAACGAAACAACACATATTTCCCAATCATGACACAATCTATATCTATCGAAACGAAGCCTAACCGTAGCATTGGTCTCGACATTATCCGATTTTTAGCAATACTGTTTGTTATTGCCGGACACTTCTTTATCAATACTCCCGGTGTGCATGCGATCTTTGAAGGTCCATCAATGTTTCTTCAGAGTATGGGACTGACACTGTTCATGACTAACGTTCCTCTCTTCCTTATTCTTACAGGCTACCTAAACCTGAACAAGAAGATTTCGAAGAAGTATTACAAGGGAATGATTGCTGTCATTCTGAGCTATGTGTTTATCTCAGTAGTGACAATCGTTTTCCGGGATAAAATTATGGGGGAACATCTGTCAATTATAAAATGGATTTTGAAAATCACAGACTTCTCAGCCATCAATTATGCTTGGTATATAGAAATGTGGATAGGGTTATATTTACTAACCCCATTCCTGAACATATTATGGAATAACATTGAGACTCGTCAGCATAAAAAGATTCTAATTGCAACACTATATTTTCTATGCGCTTTCCCCGATATGTTCAATCGTTACGGAGTGCATCTTGTCCCGGGGTACTGGGCTATAATTTATCCATGCGGTTTTTATTTTATTGGTGCATATATAAAAGAATATCAACCGACCACCCCCCCCTATAAATTGTTGATATTCATATTGTTGTGCTGTTTGGTTAATCCTGTTTTCAATACACTTTTTGTACATAATTATTCGTTAATACAGCTTGCCGGCACGGGAAAAGGAATATTTGGATTTCCTGTGGCAACAGCCATATTTCTGCTCTGCTATCGCATCGACTTTTCCACCAAGTGGCTTCGTTCCGCATTTACCAGCGTCTCCAAACTATCGTTGGACATGTATTTAGCCAGCTACATGTTTGATTTGGTTACATACAAGTATTTTAAGGAGCACTTCTATGTGAACCAGTCACAATTTGGTGCATATTTTTTCATTATAATACCGATAGTATTTATCTGCAGTTACTTTTTCGCATTCGCTAAGCGTTGGTTGTTTACTTTGTTACATCTTCCTACAAAGTAATTCACGATATAAAATCAGGTGATTGTATTAATAAGGTAGGAGTTATACTTCTACCTTTTGTGTTATAAAAAGGATTGTATTAATCTAAAAAATAACATCTCGATATAAGTCTGGAGCCATATATCTTGTTGCCTAAAAATTTTTGGTGTATATTTGTGAATGCGATTTGTGGCGAGTATTGCTCTTCTGTAAATTGTATATTTTAATTAACTTTTACTGTCATGAAAGGAATCGTACTTGCCGGGGGCTCCGGCACACGACTATACCCTATTACAAAGGGGGTGAGCAAGCAGTTGCTGCCGATATTTGATAAACCGATGGTTTATTATCCGATTTCGATTTTGATGCAGGCGGGAATACGTGACATACTCATCATTTCTACGCCTAACGATCTGCCGGGTTTTAAACGATTGCTTGGCGACGGATCGGATTTCGGCGTTAGGTTCTCTTATGCTGAGCAACCTTCGCCCGATGGACTTGCGCAGGCTTTCATTATCGGCAAAGAGTTTATCGGTGAGGATTCCGTATGTCTGGTTTTAGGGGATAATATTTTCCATGGAGCCGGGTTTTCGGATATCCTTAAAAAAGCGGTAAAGGCAGCTGAAGATGAAAAAAATGCCACCGTGTTTGGATATTGGGTCAACGATCCCGAGCGCTATGGTGTAGCCGAGTTTGACCGAGAGGGCAGATGTCTATCCATTGAGGAGAAACCGCAGCATCCCAAGAGCAATTATGCCGTGGTAGGTCTATATTTCTATCCTAACAAGGTGGTGCAAGTGGCTGAGAGCATCAAACCGTCGGCTCGTGGTGAGCTGGAGATCACTACTGTGAATCAAGAGTTTCTGAAGGATGGTAAGTTAAAGGTGCAGACTCTTCCGCGCGGTTTCGCATGGCTCGATACCGGTACGCACGATTCGCTTGCCGAAGCTTCAATCTATGTTGAAGTGCTTGAGAAACGTCAGGGACTCAAGATTGCCTGCCTTGAAGGGATCGCTTATCGTCATGGCTGGATTTCCAAGGAAAAGATGCTTGAACTGGCAGCTCCCATGCTTAAGAACCAGTACGGACAATATCTGGTAAAGGTTGTAGAGGAAGTAGAACGTACCGGTGAACGAAATATTGATTGAAATGGAAGTTATAAAGACTGATATTGACGGGGTTGTGATATTGGAGCCTCGTGTTTTCAAGGACATGCGCGGATATTTCTTTGAGAGTTACTCCAAGCGCGAGTTTGACGAAAAAGTGCGTCCGATTGACTTTGTGCAGGATAATGAGTCAATGTCGACTCGCGGCGTGATGCGAGGTCTGCACTTTCAGCGTCCCCCGTTCACCCAGAGTAAACTGGTTCGCTGCGTCTGTGGTCGTGTACTGGATGTGGCTGTGGATATACGAAAGGGTTCGCCCACATACGGTCATCATGTTGCCGTCGAACTGTCGGAGGAGAATCACCGTCAGTTTTTCGTGCCTCGTGGTTTTGCCCACGGCTTTGCTGTCTTGAGTGACATAGCCGTGTTCCAGTATAAATGCGACAATTATTATCATCCCGAAGCCGACGGTGGTATCTCCATTGCTGATGACTCATTGGGTATCGACTGGCAGATTGATTCGTCTCAGGCTATCCTTTCCGAGAAAGATCTGCGGCATGCCATGCTGAGAGACTTCGATTCGCCATTCGACATTAACATAGCCCTCTACGAAAAATGAATTGAGTGTGCCATATTGGACTGACTCGCTCAAAACCTGTATCAAAAACCTGAAAACCAATGAAGCGTAATATCCTTATAACCGGTGGAGCCGGATTTATCGGCAGCCATGTAGTACGACTGTTTGTCAACAAATATCCTGATTACCGCATCGTTAACCTCGACAAGCTTACCTATGCAGGTAATCTTGCCAACCTGAAGGACATTGAGGATGCTCCCAACTATACATTCATCCGTGCCGATATTGCCGACCTCGACGAGATGCGCCGTATCATAAAAGACCACGATATCAACGGCATCATCCATCTTGCCGCCGAGAGCCACGTGGACCGTTCTATCAAGGACCCATTTACTTTTGCGCGGACCAACGTCATGGGGACGTTGGCTTTGCTTCAGGCGGCAAAGGAATATTGGGAATCGCTTCCTGATAAGTTTGAAAACAAACTTTTCTATCATATTTCAACTGATGAAGTTTACGGCGCTCTGGAACTTACCCATCCCGAAGGCGTCCCGGCTCCGTTTACAACTAAAGCCTCCAGCGAGGATGATATGGCTTACGGCACGGAGTTCTTCGTCGAAACCACCAAATATAATCCTCACTCACCTTATTCGGCATCCAAAGCCTCCAGTGACCACTTCGTGCGCGCTTACCACGATACATATGGTATGCCCACCCTCGTGACTAACTGTTCCAACAACTACGGTCCGTATCAGTTCCCTGAAAAGCTCATCCCGCTGTTTATTAACAATATCCGCCACGGCAAACCGCTGCCGGTCTACGGCAAGGGCGAGAACGTGCGCGACTGGCTTTTTGTTGAGGATCATGCCCGTGCTATCGATCTCATCTTCCACAAGGGTAAGGTAGCCGAGACCTATAACATCGGAGGGTTTAACGAATGGAAGAATATCGACCTTATTAAGGTCATCATCAAGACGGTAGACCGTATGCTTGGCAAGCCTGAAGGCGAGTCTGAAAAGCTCATCACCTACGTCACCGACCGTCTGGGGCACGACATGCGCTATGCTATCGATTCACGCAAGTTGCAGTCGGAACTCGGTTGGGAGCCCTCTCTACAGTTTGAGGAAGGCATCGAAAAAACCGTCCGTTGGTATCTTGACCATCAGGAATGGCTTGACAACATCACCTCCGGCGATTACGAAAAATACTACGAGGAAATGTACAAGAACTAAAATCAGTATATGTAGAAATCTGAATATATAAATGTAAAGAAATCAGCCATTTGGTTCCAAACTAAATGGCTGATTTCTTATTATTGCATGACGGATTCCGTATATCCCGCTTGGTCATCTTGCTACATGGATCCTATAAATTTTATTGTGAGGTGGTAAAACTGTAGTGGTATATGGATTTTTCACTAAATTTGCAGTATAATTGAATGTTAACCCCAATCGTACAGTTGTGAGATTCATAAATTACCTTGTCAGTGCACTTATTGTTGTATTATCCGGTTTATCAGTATCAGCGCAAAATTATCCGCAGAAATCCAATCTGCCGACCGTCTATATCGAGACTCAGAATCATCAGCCGATAACGAGTAAAGAGACATACGTGAAGGCTACTTTGCGTTATGTGGATGCCGGCAGCGAAACGTATTATGATGCGTTGGGGATACGAGGGCGTGGTAATTCCACCTGGGGGCTTGCCAAGAAGCCTTACAGGATTAAGTTTGATAAGAAACAGGAGTTTCTGGGACCGGATCACGCCAAGGCAAAGAGCTGGACTCTCCTTGCCAACTATGCTGATAAGAGTCTTATGCGCAATGCCCTCGCCGCCTGTTTAGGCGATTTTGTCGGACAACCTTTTACAGCTGCGGCACAGTTTGTCGACCTGGTGTTGAACGGCAGCTATATCGGCAATTATCAGATTTCCGATCAGGTAGAAGTCCGACCGAAACGTGTCGATATCGTTGAGCAGGAGGATCCGATGACTGACGATTCTAATATAACGGGTGGTTATCTGTTGGAAATTGATGGGTTTGCAGATAGCGAACCGTGTAAATTCACTACCTATCGAGGCGTTAAGATCACGGTTAAATCTCCTGACGATGAAATCATTGATCAACGGCAGGTCAGCTATATCCGCAACTACATCCAGAGTTTTGAAAATGCATTGTTCAGCTCTGATTTTACCAATCCTGACACTGGCTACCGCCGATACGTTGACGAAAACACCCTTGTCAGTTGGTATGTTGCTTCGGAAATGACGGCTAATCCCGATGCCTTTTGGAGTACGTATATTTACAAGAATCAGGATGATCCCAAGATTTATTGGGGACCATTATGGGACTATGATATTGCATTTAATAACTGTCAGCGCCAGGGCGACATGACACGCCGCATGGTACTTAAAGATGGATTTGGCGCTGATCTCACCGGTGTATGGGTCCGCAGGATGTGGGAAGATCCGTGGTTTGTAAATGCCGTAAACGAAAAATGGAAGAGCATGGTTGCCGACGGTCTTGAGGAGCATCTGCTGAAATTTATCGATGCAAAGGAGACGGAATTGTCGGCTTCACAAGCCCTCGACGGCAAGTTATGGCCTGTAAATCGCAGAGTGTATGATGAGTACCGTATTTTCTCGACCTATTCCGCAACCGTCGATTTTCTCCGCAAGTTTGTCAGAGAGCGCGTGAGCTACCTTACGGAGACTTTCGGGATAGAGGCTGCCGGAGCTGTGCCTACACCTCCGTTTGAACTTGAAGAGGACTACTATTATCGCATACATAATGCCGCGACGATGAAATGCGTCGACATGACAGCTGTCGGTACAGCAGTGTGCGGCAATACATATATCACCGGGACCGCCAGTCAGCAGTGGAGTGTAGAGTCTGTGGGCAACGGATATTACAGGATTCTCAACCGCGCCAACAGTCGGGCAATCACTGATGCAGCTCCGTCAGTAAATGGAGCCTATCACACCAACGCTCAGTTGTCCCTGACCGATTCCGATTCCGGTAATCAGCGTCAGCAATGGCAATTCGTGCCGTTACCGACCGGAGGTGCTTATGTGATAGTCAACCGTGCTACAGGATTGGCGTGGAACAATTCGGGCGGAAGTTCTGACGATGGCAATCCCGTTATTTCATGGGATAATGATTCCAACAATCCTAACAAGCCCAACCGCCATTGGCGCATAATCCGCGATGAGCTCAAGGAAAATTCCGGAATTGAAGGTCTTACGGCGGAAATGGATTATGTCGTGACTTATTCGCCCTCGGCATCGGTCATCCGATTCATATCCGACGGTGACGCGCCATTGACAGGTACATATTCCATAGTCAATCTCGGCGGCATTACGGTGAAATCGGGTCAGATAGCCGAAAGTCTCGATGTGTCGGCACTCCCTGCCGGCATGTATCTGCTTGCATGGGAAGCCGCCGGACATTACAACACTATTAAGTTTGTCAAACACTGACACCGGCATCTGATCGTTGCTCACAGGGCAAAGGCAACCGCCGGCATTTAAATTGCAGCAATCCGGAGGTGTCAGCGCGTTGCGGCGACGAGCGGGAGGTCGATGCGGAACGTGGTACCGCGACCTATTTCAGAGGTTGCTACATAGATGCGCCCGTCGTGGTACTGGTCGATGATGCGTTTGGCGAGAGTCAGCCCGAGACCCCATCCGCGTGTCTTGGTCGTGAACCCCGGGTTAAAGATTGTCTTGAAATTTTTTCTTGATATTCCTTTTCCTGTGTCGGCAACCTCTACAAATGCCTTGTTCCCGGCTATACCTGTTGTGACGGTTATCGATCCCTTTCCGTCAATCATAGCATCGACGGCATTTTTTATGAGGTTTTCCATCACCCACTCAAACAGTGGTTGTGACACAAGCACGTTGACCGCTTCCGGGATGAGGTTGACTGTCAGATTGATGCGCGACGATATACGTGTCGCCATGTAAGATGCCGCGTTTTCCACCACTGTGTTGAGGTCGCACTCGGTCATCTGGGGTTTTGATCCTATTTTTGAGAATCGTGATGCGATTGTGCTCAGTCGGTTGACATCTTTGTCCATTTCGCTCACCGTCTCCTCGTCGACACCGAGCGACCTGAGCAGCTCCATCCATGCCATCAGCGACGATATAGGTGTTCCCAGTTGATGAGCCGTCTCCTTTGACAGTCCGACCCACACCTTGTTTTGCTCGGCTTTCTTTGTCGAGAGCACGGCAAAGTAGACCACTACGATGAATGCGAGCATCACAAGTAATTGTATATAAGGATAATAGCTCAGTCGTTTGAGCAGTTTTGAATCCTCGTAGTATAGGTGCTGGAAGTTCCCGGGCGAGATGATGATGTGTATCACGTTAGGACCGTCGCGCAACGCTTCAAGCCTGCTGTAAAGAAATTCCCGGTTTATGTCGGAAATGTAGTACGGACGCATGCTGTCGATCGGTTCCGGCAGGTCAAAGTTGCGTTGGTCAAGTATCTCGCCGTTGTCATCGGTCAGCAGCACGGGTATCGTATGGTTGCCGGCAATGATGCTCCATAGAAATTCCACGTCGCCGTCGTCCATCACTTCAGCCGACGGGTCGGTGAGCTGTTTTGTCATCTCTTTTGTCGCGTCAGCCCATACCTGCATGCGTTCGCGTTCCTGTTGCGACAGGTCCCTGACGAGACTGCTCGACACGTAGAGAAAGAGTCCGACCACTCCTATCGAGATAATCAGAAACACTACCGTGCCGTAACGTCTTACATCATAAATATTCATATACAGAGATAACGTCCCGCGCGGTTATTTATTGTCAAAGTCGGCGGCGATAAACCGAGCCACGGCGTCATCGGAGTTGCGACCTATCACCACGTCGGCGCGTTCTTTGACCTGGGGGAAGGCGTTTTCCACGGCGACAGCGACGTCGGCAATCTCCATCATGGGCAAGTCGTTGAGATTGTCGCCGAACACAACGATGCGCTCTGCTCCGGTCATGTCGGCAAGCCGTCTGACGGCTTCGGCTTTTGAAACTCCGGGCGCGAAAACCTCGATGAGCGATGTCGACCGGCTGTTGATGTCGGGGTAACACGACACCGCACAACGGTGGGCGGTGCGCAACGAGTCGGCGAGCGGCTCAATCAGTTCCGTCGGTCCGATGGCAAACATCAGTATCACTCTGTCGGTATGAGAGTCAGGTACCGGCTGTCCCAGGTGAAACCGTTTCAGTGTCAGGTGGCGGCGCGTCTCGTAGAAGTCACGTTCGTGCCGGTGCAGCAGTGTTACGTGGTAGACATCGAGCTCTCCGTTGGCGCCGAGCGTGTAGACAAACGGGTTGACTCCGTGACGGTCAAACTCGTTGAGTATCCCGACAGCAGTCGCCGTGTCCATCACCTGCGGATTGACATATCGTACCCTGTTGCGGTCCCACAGCGACGCTCCTGTCATCACGATCGCCGGACAGAGCGAATACATGGCGTGAAGCAGCGGTTGCACCGTTGCGGGAGTGCGTGCCGTCGCCACCGTGATGAGTGCTCCGCGTTTCGACAGTCCGCTGATGATCTCGGCTGAGCGTTCGCTCACCCGGCTGTCGTTGTCGAGCAGCGTCCCGTCCATGTCGCTGACATATAGAGTTCCGGTCTTTTCCATAGCGCAAAGTTACTTAATAAACGCTGTAAAGGCAATCAAAAAGTTAAAAAATTTGGAAATATGAGCGATAGTCCATAACTTTGTCTATTACATGCCACGAGACTATGTCAGTCGTGGTCTTTCAAAAACGGAATAACAATATAAATAACCTTAAATAATGAAAAAACTCCTCTTCATTGTCGCCACTCTCGCCGCGAGCATGGCGGTAAACGCACAAAGCGTCTCCATCTATCAGGGCAACACCGCAGTTGTCAGCGCCAACACCGCCGACATCGATTCAATAGTGTTCAACACCCAGTCAGCCCCCAACAGCGATCTCAGCGCACGTCCCGTCAACGGTCACTGGTGTGCGCTCGGCACCTCTATCACCTGGTATAACGAAAACGTCTCGGCACAGCCTACCCCCGGCTCGTTCACCCGTGGCTACCAGGATCGCGTGAAAGATAAACTCGCTTTCAAGCAGTACACCAACAAATCGGTCAACGGCGGTGTCCTCCAGTCGGCAATAAACAATGTCATCCGCGCCGACTATTACACCATCGAGCACGGTATCAACGATTGGGGCAAAGGTACCCCCGTCGGCACTATCGACGATTATATCAACGACACCCGCAACGGCACGTTTGCTGCAATCTACCGTCAGCTCATCGACCGTATCTACACCATCAACGCCGGCGCCAAGATTGTCCTTTGCACCCCTCGCAAGGGATATGGTTTCGGTGGCTATCTTCCCGCTCACTGGTATGACGCCAAGAACGGTATCTATCTCAAGGACTATGTCGACATTGTCCGTCAGATAGCCGAGTATGAGTCTCTTCCCCTCGCCGACTTCTTTGCCGAGTGTGGCGGACAGCACAATCTTCACCGCCTGTCGATCGATGAGGCTCTCCATCCCAATGACCCCGGCTATCAGATGATGGCTAACGTACTCATCAAGGCTCTTGAAAAAATCATCGTTGACTGATAACATGTTTTCCCCCTTTTTCCGACTATGAACATTAAATTTATACGACGTTGTATCGCATCTCTCACCGTTGCAGCCGCCTCAGTCGGCATTGCTTCGGCAGCCGATGTCAACGTGTGCCTCCATCTCACCACGGGGGAGAAGGTCTATTTCTATTTTGAAGATCATCCCGTCATGTCGTTTGACGGATCCTCGGTCACCATGACACATAAAGACAGTCAGGTCAAAGTGCTCGACTGCGCCGTCCTCCGCAAAATTACGTTTGACGATAACAGCGGAGTTGCCGCCGTCGATGCTCCTGCGGGCACCGTCAGCGCCCGTGCCGGTGTCGTGACGCTCGCAGGATTTCCTGCAGGGACCCGCGTCGCTGTCGTGTCAGCATCCGGAGTCACCGTTTATGCCGGCGAGACCCTCTCTGACGACATCACTACCGTCGACCTGACCGCTCATGCTCCCGGCGTGTATGTCGTCACGGCAGGCAGTCTGAGCTGCAAAATCACCAACCGTTAACCTCTCAACGCAAGAACATCAAAAATGAAAAAGACCATATTGACAATATTAGCCGTCATGCTGGGCTTCATCAGCCAGGCTGCCGACAAAGCCCCGCGCCGCATCAACGCCCACTGGTGTGCGCTCGGCACATCCATTACATGGTACAATGAGAACGTCTCGGCTCAACCCATCCCCGGATCGTTCACCCGCGGTTATCAGGATCGTGTGAAAGACGTGCTCGGCTTCACCACTTATTCCAACCGTGCCGTCAATGGCGGTGACATCAAGTCGATTTTTGACCGCAACATGCTCATCCGTGCCGACTATTACACCATCGAGCATGGCATCAACGACTGGGGCAAGTCAATCCCCGTAGGCACTATCGACGATTATATCAACAACACCCAGAACGGTACGTTTGCCGCTACCTACCGATTGGTGATAGAGTCGATTTTCGCTCTTAACCCCGATGCCAAAGTCGTGCTCTGTACCCCCCGCAAGGCTTACGGTTTCAACGGTTATCTCCCCGCACACTGGTATGACCCCAAGAACGGTATCTATCTAGAGGAATATGCCAACATCGTGCGCCAGATAGCTGAGTATGAGTCGTTTCCTCTTGCCGACTTCTTCGGCGAGTGCGGTGCCCAGCATAATCTTCACCGCCTGTCGATCGATACTGCCGTTCACCCCAACGACCCGGGCTATCAGATGATGGCTAACGTCCTTATCGACGCTCTTGAGCGTGTGCTCGTCGACTGATTCATCCCTTGTAGAAATAATCTGATGCAACAGATATTCCGTTCCGCTTCGCCGCTCCGTCTCGAGAGCGGCGAAGTCATTTCAGCCCCTGAGATCGCCTATCACACTTACGGCACACTGAACGACAGCCGCGACAACGTGATATGGGTGTGTCACGCCCTGACCGCCAACTCCGATGTTGCTGACTGGTGGCCTCACACCGTCGAGGAGGGTAAATTTCTTGACCCCGGGCGCTACTTTGTCGTGTGTGCCAACGTCCTCGGGTCGCACTACGGTACCACCGGTCCTTTGTCGGTCAATCCCGCTACCGGAGCTCCCTGGTACGGCACTTTCCCCCGCTTCACGGTGCGTGACATCGTGGAAATGCATCGTCTCCTCGCGGCACATCTCGGCATCATCCGTGTGAAAATGTTGATCGGCAGCTCGCTCGGCGGTTTCCAATGCCAGGAATGGGCTATAATGTACCCCGACTTTGCCGAGACAGCCGTCTTTATAGCGACCACGCCGCGTACGCGCCCCTGGGCGGCGGCGTTCAACGAGTCGCAGCGCATGGCGATTGAAGCCGATGCCACCTACGGCGCTCCACGTCCTGACGCCGGTGCGGCAGGAATGGCGGCGGCTCGCTCCATCGCCCTGCTCAGTTATCGCGGCGACACCGCCTACAATCTCACCCAGGAGGAGCGTCAGCCTCTCCCTTCACCATTTGACCGCCGTGTGCACTCCTATCAGCGCCATCAGGGCGACAAGATAGTAAGCCGTTTCAACGCTTATTCCTACTATCGTCTGTCGCAGGCTGTCGACTCTCACGACATCGGTCGTTCACGCGGTTCAGTCGCTGAAGCGCTTGCCGGAGTGAAGGCCCGATGCCTCGTTGTCGCCATCACGTCCGACATCCTCTTTCCCCCCGCCGACCACGACGAGTTCCGTCGCTATCTGCCACAGGTCGAGTACCACGAAATCGAGTCGGAGTACGGTCATGACGGCTTCCTTATCGAGCATGCCAAGCTCAACGACATCATCACCCGCTTTCTCGCCCGCTCCTGACGGCAGCCGGTGGGCGCGCAAAAAAAGCGCGTTGCCCGGGATGGCGACGCGCTACTTTTGAGTTGGGTAGATTTTGTTTTATTCGTTCGTGTTGATTTAGGTCTTTAACCTTGACACAGCCTTAACACATTGTGAGAGCCAGGTCGGTAAGCCACATCCAGAGAGGACAGAACCCGATGAACAGGATGACACTCAGTGTCAGTGACGAAGTACCTGTCGCAACATAAGTGTTGTACTCGTCGGCGATGATGATGCCCGAGAATGCGGGAGGAAGAGCGCCGGCTACGACAAGCATCTTGAGGTTGAGGGGATCCATGTGGAACATGATGCCGAGCACGAGAAGTACCAGAGGCATTACGACCATTTTAAGTATGGAACCCAGGATAGCCTGCCAGTTGACTGAAATCTTGATTGCGGCGAGGGTGATACCTGCCGAGAATACTGCCATTGATGCATTAGCCTTGGCGATAAGGTCAAATGAAGGACTCAGCCATGCCGGCCATTTCAGACCTACGGCAACGAGCACTACCGCCAGGATAGGAGCCCACGCAACAGGCTGTGCAAGAGCGTGGAGCACAGGCTTCCAGGCGCTCTCTTTCTTTGCCGTGCCGGGATTCTGCTTGTCCAGCGAGGCGGTCATCAGCGACAGACCCACAGGGAT
>CAYTWG010000006.1:0-55500 GCA_964442005.1 uncultured Bacteroides sp.
AGCGCGACACTGGCAGTGTCGAGGTGAGCGGTTCGAGTCCGCTATACTCCACACGTTAAATCGGGCAGAAACATTTCTGCCCGATTTTTAATTATAAGCTTAAAAACAAAGTAAGGGGTCTTATTGCGATACGGTCATCACTATTCCACCACGTGGAAGGAGAGTCACTGAAGAGGGGAGGACGGACGTGTCGGTAATATTCCATTTTTCGTCACTATCAGGAGCGGAATCCTCAAAAATTCTTACTTTCAGTGATTTCTGCTTCAGATTAAGTCTGGAATAATCAATGTCGGTCAGTTGTAACGGAGCGTCTGTCCCGTTAATAGCTGTAATCCACCATTTACCGCTTTTCTTCCTTGCAAGAACTACATATTCGCCCGGATATCCGTCAAGAAGAACAGTATCGTCCCATGCAGCGGGAAGATTTGACAGATAATCCTTTACCTCTTGTGGCTGCGCGAGCAGACTCTCGGGGCGATCGGCAAGATGCTGTATTCCGGACTCGTAAAGGGCTGTTAAGGCAAGTTCATGGGCGTGAGTTGTGATATGTGGATGCTGAGAATCGGAGAAAGCGCAAGGTGTGTAATCCATTGATCCGATAACATTGCGAGTGAAGGGGAGGGTTGCATTATGACATGCCGCCTTGGCAGTGAATGTAGGTACGTTGTTATACCATTCAGCCCCATATACAGCCTCGGTACTTACAAGATTGGGATAGGTACGCTGCCAGCCTCGAGGGAGCGGCGCTCCATGGAAGTTCACCATAAGATGGTGCCTGGTGGCATCATTGAGGAGTTCCGACATTAATTTGATATTGGGATTGGTATCACCCGAAAAAAAGTCAATCTTCACTCCTACCACGCCTATTTTCTCGCACCATGCAAATTCTTTTTCACGGTCCTCAGGTGTATTAAGTCGGTATTTAGGACCCGGGGCACCATCTACCCAACCTACTGATGAATTATACCATATCATGGGTTTGACACCTTTTGAAATAGCATAGGCAACCGCGTCTTCTACCGTCTTGCCATCCTTCATCTCATCCCACTCGGCGTCAATAAGCACGTATGGCAGTTTCAGTGTGGCTGCGAGGTCGACATATCGGGCGATTATATTATAATCATTAGATCCATGGTTGTAAGCCCAGTAGACCCATGCAGCTACACCAGGTTTCACCCAGGATGTGTTCTTTATCTTGCACGGAGCTGCTATATCGGTAACAAGCGTTGACTCCACAACGTCTGAAAGTTTTCCTATGATGAAAGTCTGCCAGCCGCCGTTTTCAGGTCCATCAGGGACGAGATCAAACGAATAGTCTCCCAGCGAGTGCATACTGACTCCGGCATCATCGGAAGTAATACCTGACTCTGTCAAAAGACCGAATATTCCGTTTTTATATTCTACAAGCGCCGGATAGCCAATGCGTTTTCCGTTAGTGAGCATCTGATCTTTCGTGAAAAAGTCCTCATAGCAGTCTTTCCAGTCTTGTAGCCACGTATGTTCCGGATCGATAAATTTAATTCTGCAAGATCCTTTTTTCTTCCAGGCAAGTCCGTCATCATAAAGCCTTATTGAAAGGGTGTCCCCGTCAGCAAGAAGATATCGGTGCTCCTCATATTTATTATAGCAATGACTCTTTTTACCGGTTTTCATTTTATAGTCGGTTTTGCCAACCGAATGTCTAACGATATTCGTTATTTTACCACATTCCAACTTCAGCAGAGGCATGCCGGTTTCGATGCCGTCATTATAGTAAAACGTCAGATTCTCACTATTTACGGTCATCATGAAACATCTGCCTTTTGAAGTCTCAGCTGCGCTCACCATAAGTGGTAAGGCGAGAAATAAGGTGATTGTCAGTTTCTTCAATAACATGGCTTACATTTTTACAGTTATCTTCTGTCCGTTATATTTTATATCCTTTGAGACACCGTCAGGCATTACAACCTTAAATGTACGCTGCGTCAACATACCGTCAAAACTTCCTTTACGTGCATCGATAGTGAGGGTCTGTTTCCTGTCGTTCCAATGCATCGGAATCCTGGAAAACTTGCCTTCAAGATAATTGAAATTGTCTCCCTCATCCTCATAAAGTACAAATTCGGCATTTGCTCCGGGATATATATTGAGCGTAATAGTGTCCCATGGCTTCTCCGATGTATATTGCATGTCCTCTGCAAGAGGAATGATGCTTCCTGTCTTGACATAGAGCGGAGAGTAGGCAATGGGAGCATCTGCGTTTACAATCTGCCCGCCGGTATACAGTCTGTTGGTCCAATAATCATACCAGTCAGAACCGGCGGGAAGGTAGATATCGTAAGTCTTTTTCTGAGACCAGTCTACGGCTGGCCAGCCATCAGCAGTAAGTTTCGCATCCTGCTTGTTCCATCCGCTCATTTCGTCGGTCTTTACCAATTTTTCATCCGTATAGAGAGGGTCTACGACGGGACATACAAGCAGACTGCGTCCAAACATGAACTCTTTCCCATTGTCCCAGGTGTTTTTATCATCTTTGAAATCCATAAAAAGTGCGCGCATGAAGCTGTCGTCGTTGGCGCTTACCTGGTGGGCGGTGCTATATATGTAGGGCATCAGGCGGTAACGTAGCTTGATGGCATTCAGAAGGGCGTCATATACAGGTTCGCCCTCCTTGCCGTAATAATACAGTTCGCGGTAGACGTCAGTACCGTGGCTACGCATCATAGGATTGAACGCGCCAAACTGCATCCAGCGGACTGACAGCTCCTGAAATTGCGGGTTTCTTGCACCCGATGTCGGATCCCAGTCTTTATTGTATGAGCCGGCGAAGAAACCGGCTATGTCAGTGTTTACATTAGGATTGCCCGTGAGAGTGTGGTTAAGGCATAAGGGGACTTGGTTGCGCAGTGACTGCCATGAGCTACCCACATCGCCACTCCATGTGTTGGCTCCATATCGTTGCTGTCCGGTGAAGAAAGAGCGAGTGAGAATAAACGGACGTTTGGCATTGTCGTCGGCACGCTGGTGAGTATCAACGCCCCCAACCGTCATGAACGGGAAAAGATTGCGAACGGAACGGTAGGAACCGAGTGCGCACGGTTGGTCAAGGTCTGAATCTTTATACTGCATGTGATCGGGGTCGGTTGAATCCATCCACCACGCGTCGATACCCATTGAGTGGAGTCGTTTCAGGTGGTTCCAATAGATATCACGTGCGGTATCGCTGTAACAGTCATATACTCTTACTCCTGAAAGATAGTCACGGCGCGGAGGCCATTCCGTAAGACCTGATTCAGGCCATGTCTCGAAGTCAAACAGCAGATTTTTCTCTTTGAGTTCCTTATACTGTTTTGTATGCGGTCCGAAGCTTGACCATATACTTATGCTGATATGTGCATTATTATCGTGTACCTTATCGATCATCTGCTGGGCTTTATTGAAATCAGGGCTGATAAATTCCATGGCGTTCCATGTGTAGTTGCTTCCCCAATACTGCCAGTCCTGGATAATACCGTCAAACGGCACACCAAGCTTGCGATACTTCTCTACCACCTCAAGAAGTTCATCCTGAGTCTTGTATCTTTCACGGCTCTGATGGAAACCGTAGGTCCATAGAGGAAGCATAGGGACATTCCCGGTGAGCAGACGGATATCGGCAATCACTCCGTCAGCGTCACCGCCATACATGAAATAATAATCTATAAGATTACCCACCTGGCTCTCAAGTTCAAGAGTCTCATTGTCATTCAGTGTAGTAGGTGAATAATTATCCCAATATATACCGTAACCCTTGATGCTCTGGAAGAAATGGGCGTAATCCTCAAGGTTGGACTGCTGCATGAGACGATGCTCGCCTCTCTGCGACATCTTGCCGTTCTGAAGCATTCCGACTCCATAGATCGGTTCGTCAGCCTCAAGTGCGAAACTCTGCATCACCTTATAGGATCCCTTGTCGTTGCCTGAGAGAATCGGAGTAAACCCGTGTTTCCCTTCCGACACAAGAAGAGTCCCGTCGGGCTTATAGAAACTTACATTACCGCTGTTGTTGTCGGTCACGACAGTCAATGCAGATGTTTTATAGGTAGTATTGTCGGCATTGACATCGGTAGACACCTTGACATTCTCCGGTTCGGCGATTACGACAAGCGAATTCCTCTCCTGAGCCTTCTCGGCATCAGGATATTTTGTAACTCTTACGATCTCCGGAGTATAGAATTTCACCGAAACACTTTCCGCCGCATGGGAAAACAGGGAAGCAGACGCCAGAAAACAAACAAATAAGGATCTTAATTTCATGGTTATTTGGGATTTAATTATGCAGTTTCCTTAAAATTATATATAGGAACTACAAAATTAGTGATTTTTTTCATTTAACGCATAAAAAATCCCTTTCCCCCGTCACCATAGTAGTTTTCAACAGTGATTTTATTAGGACAGTTAATCCATACATTTTAATATTTAAAAGGACTAAATTTTAATAGTTAGGAATATTATATCTTATAGAGCTGTTCATCTCCTTATCGATTATTTCTCTAATGCGTTTCTTTGCTTCCTTAGAATATATCCCTTTAGGATATTTTCTTAAATATTTCTCATAATCAGTACGATTCTTACATGAATTAAATTCCTTACGTTCTATTTCTCTTTTATCTATTGTTGTTATTCTTCGTGGTTCTTCTTTATATTCATCTTCTCTTAGATTACTATTAGTACTCTTCCGTGTTGTTATTACCGGTTGCTTTGCTGCAACAGATATTTCTAAAATGTTCTCCTTTGCACTATCTGATTCAGATTCTTTAAAAATGATTGGCAATGAATCTATGCTAATAGTATCTCTGATAATTGTTAACATTCTTTCAGCTAACGGACGGTATGGAGAGTCGGGGTAGCGTTTTACAAAATCTGCATAATCTTCTTCTGTTTTGCATTGACGATATATCTCTCCATTTGATGGTTTGTTAAGGTATATGAATAACTGTACAATTAGGATTCCCATAACAACTATTAGAGAACCGATTCCTATTCTCTGCCATCTAATTTTGGTCTTATTTAAAATAGGCTTCTTATTCTCATATTTAGAGGATATATTATTAGAGGATATATTATTAGTTGTCTCAACTCGTAAATATCTATCCGATTCGTTTTCGCTATTGGTTGTAGCGTGATTATACAATGGGGATCCTGATCTCTGTAATAATGCCCGGGCACTGTTATTAACCATCTCTGCCGAGGGTCTAAGAAATGGTTCGATGGACATCATACTTTTTAACAAGTATGATAACTCATTTGAAAATGAATTGGGTAATGATGGTATTTCTGAGCCATTAAGCCGAGATATTCCTCCCATACCATTCCATAAAACATCCCCCAATATAAGTTCATAGGCACTCATTGCCAAAGCCCAGATATCACTCCCAAAATCATTCCGATAAGAGTTTTTGGAGAACGCCTCTGGAGGCATATATGCAATAGTACCTGAATTAGGTTGATCAGATGTATCGAATATGTTATGACTAATTCCAAAATCGGATATCAAAAAATTTCCGGATTCATCAATCAATATGTTATCAGGTTTTATATCGCCATGAATTACCGGAGTTTTTCTAGAATGAAGGTACGCCAATCCGGCCGATACTTCAGCAATAAACTTTAAGACAGTATGTTCATCAACTCGACCAGCCAATTTTCGGGCTGAACCATTAGGACAATATGCCAATATCAGGTATGGGAAGCCATCATAAAAATCAAAATGATTAATTGACAGCAGGTTGGGATGTCTTAATTGATTAGCAATCTTGAATTCTCTTTTAAAATCATCTATTCCCTGTGATGATTGGCTTAAATATATTTTTACCGCTACAGTCATGTCTGCCAGGATATTGTGAGCTAACCATACCTCTCCGTAGCTACCCCTCCCCAGCAATTTAAGCAGTCTGTATTTCTCGGCAAATATTTCCCCTTCCGTTCTCATCGTATTATCTATCAATCAACAGATTAATAAACATATAATTGTCATCAGAATAGCTAATGCAGCTGCAGCCATAAAATACAATCTTAGTCTGGATTTTTTTTCTCCGGGCTTGATTGTTTTCATTAAATCCGGATGCGGTTTCGATTTTTCTTCCGATCCTGAAGTTAGTATACGTGCAAGAGCTACAGTTATATTATCATATCCTCCATTATTAAGAGCAGCCTCAACTAATTCATTGCAGCTATCCGTTATGTCCTTAGATTCTGTGGCTATCAGACTATTTACGAGATCTTCTTCGGGAACTACTCCGCTTAAACCGTCACTGCACAATAAAATTGTATCTTCGGGCTGTATATGATATACGCGGAAATCGGGTTTAGGTTTCATTTCCTGATCCCCAAGGCACCGTGTTATGATATTGCTGTACGGATGATCAAATGCTTCTTCCTCCGAGATTTCACCTTTATCAACAAGCTCCTGCACATAGGAATGGTCCTTGCTTAGTCTTATCATACCCATCGAGCGATTATAAACATAACATCTGCTGTCGCCACACCATGAGATAAATAACTTGGTACCTAAAATCCAAGCCATAACAATCGTGGTACCCATACCACTGGTTGATGTGTCGTTTTTAGCATAATTTTTTATGTTTATATCCGCATCTTTGATAACCTGTTCCATAAATGATTTAATCGAATTTTCATTATCTTCATTATCATTATGGAATAATGGCATCAAATTATCTTTAGTAAAATAATTTTTGATTGTGTCAATAGCAATTCCCGATGCAACTTCTCCGGCATTAGTTCCGCCCATTCCGTCGGCAACCACAATTAGCGAGCCCATAGGACCAAGATCAATGGAACTGCCCTTTTCAGGCAGTTCCAGTTGATTTGCTATATCTGATATTATCAGATAATTATCTTCATTATTTTTTCGCACTTTACCGACATTAGTGAGGGCAAAGCAAGCGATTTTATTTTCAGTCATGCTTTATAGAATCTTAGAGATTGGGACAAGTCGATCTTTTCCTCCGGTACTTCCTACATACAGACCGACGACTTCGTATCCGTCATTCGTTTTTATAAAGGCAGGAGAACCATAATAACCAGGTTCGTTTATCTGAGACTGGAGACGAATTGTTCCGGATTCCACATCATCAGTATTTAGATTGTTATTAAAGTGATCCAGTCTTAATAACTGAGGTTTAGTAGTCCCTGAATATCCTACCATGTGGATTTCTGTTCCGCCAGGCAGATTTTCACAACTGGTTACATTATAAGGAATTCCTTCTCCTTCAGCTCCGAGTCGATGAATTTTTGCATAGCTATGGCTCTTATTTGAGAATACAGATATTTCTTTGCTATTGCCGGATTTAAAGTCTTCTCCAAATATATCTTTCCATTTTTTCTTAAAAGGTTTGTCTATTTCGATTGTCAAGACTCTATCTGAGCTATGATCTATATGGAATTCGTTGCTTGAAAAAGTAAGCGGTTTTCCCGTACCCTTTTGACTATATGCTTTATAATGAATAACAATATTACATCCGCATGCTTTGTACTGAGCTAATGCTTTGCGCCACGGTTCCACCCAATTTGAGTTTACAGTGTATACCCAGGGCTCAATATTCTGTCTGTCAGTAACAAATGTACCGTCTTCAAGCATAAAGCCGGTTCCGCAAGGAATATCACTCATAGATATACCCGCATCATGTGATTGCCCATCTTTTTCTAAGGTGATGTTCTGGATTTTCAGGGTGTAAATATCATCATAATAATCTTTCAAGTCTTTTGAAATATTAGTAGAACCTGAAGATTTCAAAGACTCGCCAGCTACATCATTTTGCTCATCAGTACCTTGGAAATCAGACTCATTTTCATACTTATAATTTACAGGAGATACTTCAAGGTCATTATTTTCGTTTGTAACGATACCTGCATATTTAGGTGATGTCAATTCCTCACGTAACTGATCAATCTTATCCTTTAAGTTTTCGGATTTTGAATTTGCGGCAGCAAGTCGTCCCTGCACACCGGCTAATTGCGCCTTTATGCTCGCATTGTCGTTACCACTTTCTGCAAGCTGTCGTTCAAGAGATTTCTGCTGATTTTCAAGGGCAATGCGTTCTTTTTCATTAGCATCTAAACGACCTTGATATTCTACAAGTTGCATTTGTTGTTCTGCAGCCTGACGGGCTAATTGCTCATTCTTTTCACTAAGTGACCAGTTCCAGAATCCTAATCCGACGACAGCAATCACAATTATTAACGACATAATTGTAATAGCCGTCTTATATGGTCTAAGCGCCTGTTTGCGGAATAAGTTCATTCGTTCGGTCATTCCTATGCTCGATGTCAAAGCCTGACGACCCTGCGGCACGATAAATCCCATTCTCGGTCCACCTGATGAGAGTTGTATCTCATCACCTGACTGAAGATAATATGAGTCATTTATTGGCTGTCCATTTACATATGTCGGATTTGATTTTGACAGATGTATGAGTTTCCAATTGTCACCCTCACGCACGATTGCTGCATGTTTACGGCTCACGGTTTCACAATCATCATCAAATCTTACTTGACATGATGCTCCACGACCAAGCTCGATTTGATCGACTATGATTTTCTGTGCTTCACCTGCTTGATGAAACTTACTCGGAGTCTTATGCTCCAAAATGTAATAGGTTCTTGAAGAACCGTTTGTCAAAGCACCAATTCCGGCACCAACAGACCCCTTAAGCGTACGCTTGTAATTCTGAGTATCCATTTAAGTTAATTTAAGTGTTAATGATTATTTATTTTGTTCAAATCTCAATTTAAATCCACCGATTGCAATAATATCTCCATGAGTGAGATAGTAACCATTTTTATTTACGGGAATAGAGTTAACGAATGTACCGTTAGAAGAATCGATCCATGTACAATTCTCACCGTTCCATTGTCCGTCTCTTATAATCCAGTATGATCGTTTTTCGTCTGTTTCTAAGCAACAATGTTTCCTTGATACGTAAGAGGTATATATCTCTTCAAGACATATACGATTATTGATATCACGACCAATAGTAATAATTGAATTGTCTCCTAATAATGACTCAAGAGAAAACACCTGACCGTGACCCTCTCCTTGAAGAATCCTTAAGAGAGATCCTTTTAATGGCTCCGGTTCTGAATATTTTGATACGTACTGAGGATTGATTCTTACCGAAATATCATCTGCCGATATTCGATTAAGTTTGTCTATAACTTCTCCGACAGTCTGTATGCGATTACGAAAATTAGGGACAAGGCATCCGGAAATTACATCAGCCCATAAATGTCCATCTTGAATTTTTGTCAGGAGCGATTTATTCCAATCACCATTTTTTGCTCTTTTTTGGTATCCAGGTAAGTCAGATAGCCCATCAAGATTTCCAAACGGGAATGTTCCGGTCAAAAGTTGAAACGCAAGTACTCCAAATGAAAAAATGTCTGTTGTCGGAAGAACTGTCGCCTGTCCTCTCATACGATTCACTTGTTCCGGAGGCATATATGCGTATGTCCCAAATACTTGCTTGGGACGCCCTAGGATATTGCGTTCTGTCATGCGGTGATTGCGATCACCTGCAATCCCGAAATCAGTGAGAGCTGCAACGCCGGAGGTCTTAAATAATACATTCTCCGGCTTCAAATCTCGATGAACTTTTCCATACTTATGTAGTGCTTTTAGACCAAATAATATGTCGTGACATATTTTCACAGATCTGGATTCTACGTGTCCTAATAACGGTGACAGATCACCTCCTGAACAAAATTCCATAACAATGTACGGATTGCCACCGACCATACCATAATCAAAAGCTTGTACTAAGTTATCGCATTTTATGCACCCCGTTTCATATTCCATTTTAAATCTGCCAACAAGAGACTCTCTTATGTCAGGATGCACATCCCATAGACGAAGCAATTTAAGGGCATATATTGATGCTCTGTTGTCTACGACTTTATACACTTTGCCGAACGAACCCTCTCCGAGTACGTTTTCTACAGTGTATTTGCCGTCAACAACATCACCAACACGAAATTCGCATCTGTCTATTAGAGTAGCCATGACAGTATTTATTTGGCGTCAAATTTGAACCGCCGGTCTCCAAGCACTATTATATCTCCATTATGGAGTTCAATCGGAGAATTTACCTGAATGTAGGTTGTCCCTAAATCGCTACGATTTTCAATTACCCATTTACCGTCGATAAAACTTATACAAGCTTGCTCACGGGATGTTATGGTCATATTCTGTTTATCAGTATTGTCACGATTTAAAATTACTTTTTCCCCGACGAAATCCAATTCAGAAGGATTGAATTTCTCATCTCCCTCAGGAAGCATAACCAATTTAAATCCGTTTACGGTCTCAGTTATCTCTTTTTTGTTGGGTCGTATAGTCATACGTGAACGAGGGGTTCCACAATTAGGACATATTGAAGAATCCGGTAACAAAGGATATCCACATGACACACAACTATCTTTGTGTTGCTCCGTTGTATCGTTTTTTATGAAATCGGATGATTCTGTATTTTTTTGATTATTAGCTATCTTAGATATATCCAGTATTGTGGGACGAGGTTCTCGCATCTCAAATCTTTCAGTCGGTCTCGATGCTTTTTCTGATTTATAACTATAATCCGAGGACACGGGATTTCTCGAAATTACATTTTGTGGCATTGTCCCTAACACGGAATTACATTTCTCACAGGCTGTTCGTCCATCGGAATTAATCCATCCGCAATTATTACATCTCATAACGCTATAATTAGAACTTAAAATAAATTGTTATTGGTATTAAGGTTGAGTAATCAGGGCTCCTTAATATGAATGAATATATCCTCTGATCTTTAAAGAGACCCAATTTCTTAAGCCATTGTTTGGCTATATTTTTTTCTACTTTAACTTTATCGGGATCCACCACAATTATCACTTTTTTATCAGTCGTCCTCTGGATACTTATCCACTGCGGTTTTTCAATAATATTATTAGAGTCGATTATAAAATTATTACCGATGTTACCTATTACTTTAATAATTCCCATATCACGTTTTTCAATAGAGTCGACCGATATAGGTATACCATTGCGTGATGCACCAATACATTTTTTACCATTGAAATAGAGAACATCAGCATTGACGTTAAACGTTTGGAGTAATCCTTTCTGTTCAATCTCAATAGTTTTTGTTTCATTTGCACTGTTTCTGACTATGACTGATGCATGTCGAAGATCTATGGAAGAATTTTCAGAAACGGTTATTACTAACTGTTTTGTACCACGAGCGATCGCTTTAAGCCATTTGGGGTTTTGCCCGTCAGCATATTCAACTGACCAATCTGTCGGATAGCTGTCAATATTAATGATACAGTTGTTACATTCTTCTGGTTCAAGTAAAATACTATCTCGGTCCAAAATCAATTTAGGGTCTATTTTTTCTTTTTGGGACTTTTTTGTGTTTTTTGAATTTAAAGCTGTATTACATTGTTGAATACCTTTTTTACATTTTGCGGATAAGCCCGGATCACATTCCATCGCATCCTTGAAAAGAGAGATTGCCTGTTCATATCTACCGGCTTTCATTTCCTTTTGTCCCTTATTATACATAGCGACACATTGACCGTAAGCTTCAACGGTAAAAAACGTTACGAATGCAAATACTAATATTGATTTGATTAATTTCATTATTATGTTGGATTAAATTATTTTATACTATCAAGGATCATATTTATCTTATCAGCACGCACCCTACAACTTTCATCATCGTAGGAATCAAATATTTCCATTAATTTCGATCGTGTTTTTGTTAATGAGTCCTTTACAGCAATCTCGTATGATGAGACTTCTTTAAAGAACTCCGGCGAAATACCGTCCTGATGCGTCAGTATCTGATGTAACTCATCATACAACTTCAGATATAAACTATCGACCTTCAGATCGATATTATTGGAACGAAGCATGGTCGTGTCGGCAGTATATTTATTCCTAATGATAATGTCAAGATCTGCCCTATAGAGTGAATCAGCATACTCCGGTTTTGACAGTATAACTACGTTGTTTTCTGATTTGTCACCTTCTGATGCTAAGGAGATTACAGTAATAGCAGCGGCAATAATAACAGCCCCTATCAATCCATACAAAATTTTCTTTTGGGATTTAATCTTATTAAAAATGTCTTTAATAAGATTAGGGATGTTTCTAATATGTCCTGTTATTTCTGTGATATATTTAGGTCTTGATTTAGGTTTTAAGGATCCCCCCGGTCTCTTATTCATTGAATCAAAAGGTGATAAGGATTTAATCAGGTTGTCCGTTTTTGTACGTGCAATATCTTCTATATCTCTTGCAGTAGGCCTGTCCCATGGCTCCAATGCAAGGCAACTATAAATAAGCTGTTTAAGGTCATCCGAGTAATTACCCTCAATTACCGGTATCTCGGCACCGTTTTTTTGATGGGCTCCACCATTCTCTCCAAATGGCAACCAACCCATCAATGCTTCAAACATCATCGCACCAAGGGACCATATATCACTTGCCATAATTGGCAACGGAGACTTCCCATATCGTTCCGGACCCATATAAGCCAAAGTTCCTCCTGCATTGTTTCCAGAATTGTTTTTCCGCATAGTACTACGTACTTTTGTACTTATGCCAAAATCCGTGATCATATAGTGCCCTTCGTCACTTATAAGGATATTGTCAGGCTTAATATCCTGATGAATAACAGGTGGATTCTTACTATGAAGATACGCTAATCCTGAAGCTACGTCTCGAAGCATCCGCCATGCTTCGTCCTCTGACAGCCTAACATTTCCCGATATGTATTTTAAAGCTGAACCATTTTGACAATAAGGAAGTATTAAATAAGGCATTCGTTCCCAGCAATCATAGTGAGTGGGGTGGAGTAAATTGGTTTGATTCATATCAAATACCATCGCAAATTCCTGCGAAAATAATACAACACCCTCATCATCAAGTCCACCTTGTGCTGTTGCAAATACTTTAACTGCAACCCTTATATTGGTAAGCTTATCTGTAGCCAGCCAAACCTCCGAAAAACCACCTTTCCCCAGTAACCTTTCAAGAACATATCGATTGGCAAACAGTAATCCTGACTTAAGATCCATTTATTTCTCTGTTTATAAAAAGGTAAATAATGTATAAGTTTTTATTAACGTGAGTTTATTTAATAATCAAGTGAGCTGCAATTGGCGAGAAAGAAATATAATGCTCCGAAATATCCAGACTATTGAATACAGCCTATGTAGCGATAGATTTCAAAACTTGAGTTATAAATAGCAGGTTTTGAGCGATCTATCTGAATGAGATTCTTCAGCTAATTACTAACGAAGTCACAGAGGAATTAGGCATAGCCGATATTTGACACCGAAACCGGCAATAGGATCATGTGTTTAAGGACAGTCTTTCTCATAGAGTAAAAATGGTGTTGGAAGATCCCTCGGTCCAACTGATTAAAATGAGAAAAGCGCAGGAATCTGTATCTGTTGCCATCCTACTTGTCGAGGCTTCTCGCATTGCCCTATTCATGTCGGATGGCAACGCAGAAGCCCACGCCAGTATATGTAAACAATGTCTCCGACGATATCTCTCACGAGAAATCAACCGAATACAGGAATTACATATCCGCACGCCTCTACCGTTGCTCCTCCTTGACATGAATATGAAATCTTGCGAGAATTTCGACAAGTCAAGAATAAGCGTGGATAAACGCTTTATCATATGTTAGTGCATCCCTTCTCGCATACCCCAAAGATGGAGAGTTTTCCCTTTACCCAACTGGCGTGGTTTGCGTGGCGGTCTGCAACCGCAAAGATACATTATTTTTTTGAAATTGCAATATTATACTTTCAATTAGGACGGTAGGAATAAAAATTACCGCTGAAATAAGTCCGTGATACTTATTTCAGCGGCTGAATAGGGGGTATAGAGTATATAATTTCGGGTAGCTAATGGGGAGGCATCAGTAATGGAAGGAGGAGCCGCCGAGGAATTCGCGCAGGAGGGATGTGGGCGGGATGTTTTTCTCACCGATGGAGGTAAAGTAACCCAGGAATGTGCGCAGGCGATAGGCTGTGGCATATTCCGGAGTGTCACGCGGCACTTCACGCAAAATGTTCTCTCCGTAATCTTTCATGACTCCAAGCTCAAATATCAGTGATGAGTTAAACATTGAGTCGGCATTCTCCTGATACGGGAAAATCCATTTTTCCTCGCCGCGACGGACACTCGGCCAGCGGCGTATGGTGTCGACTGCCGATGCTCCGCGATATTTGTGGTCACGTATGATGCGTCGAAGCAGACGGTTATCAGTCGTGGGGACCCAGTTGTGGTCATCGATAGAAAGTGTGGTAAGAGCCGACACATACACGCGATATTTCATATCCTCGGGGATGTGGGCGGTCAGTTCGGGGTTAAGCCCGTGTATGCCTTCGATGAGAAGTATCGAGTGGTCGTCGAGTTTTATGCGATTACCTTTGTAGACACGTTGTCCGAGCTCAAAGTTGTAGGTAGGCAGTTCCACTTCGTTACCGTCGAGAAGGCTGTTGAGGTCATTGTTGAATTGCTTGAGGTCGAGCGCATAGAGCGATTCGTAATCGTAGTCGCCTGTCTCGTCGCGTGGCGTCACGTCGCGGTTCACAAAGTAATCGTCAAGTGATATCATCTTAGGCACCAGCAGATTGGTCATAAGATAGATGGCGAGGCGCTTGGTGGTGGTTGTTTTACCCGACGATGACGGTCCGGCAATAAGCACTATTCTGGCGCCACCCTCGTTGTAGCGACGCGTGATCTCGTCGGCTATCGCGGCAATCTTTTTGTCGTGCAAAGCTTCGGCGACGTTGATCAAATCGGCGGTGCGCTGCTGCTCTACGGCACGGTTGAGTTCACCTACGTTCTGCACGCCTATGATGTGATTGAACGCAAGATGGTCGGTAAAGGCACGGTACATTTTCTCCTGAGCTATCGGAGTAGCCGCAATAGAACTGTCGTCGGGGTCAGGACCGAGCAGCAACATACCATCCTTATAAGGTTTCAGATCGAACACATTGAGAAATCCTGTTGACGGAGCAAGCGGACCGTAATAACTGTCACACAACCCGTCGAGACGGTAATAAACCGTGTAAAGATCATGGATGGTATCAAGCAGCATGACCTTGTCGGTGAGTCCCTGACGGCGGAAAATCTCCTTGACATCGCTTGTCAGGCGTTCCTTGCGCTCAAACGCTATGTCGCGGTCGATTATTTCCTTCATCTTGTCGCGTAGCAGTTTGACAGTCGTGGCATCGGTTTTCATCCCTCCCGTCAAGCGACAATAGTGACCGCGGGACACAGAGTGCTCTATGCGCAGACGGGTGTCGGGGAAACACTCTGAAACCGCCTTGTAGAGCACCATACAGAGCGAACGTGTGTAGACGTGCCGTCCCGATGGACTCTCGACCGGCAGAAACTCGACCTGCTTGGGTGCAAACAGCGGGAATTGCAGATCTTCGGTCTTGTTGTTGACGCGTGCGCAGATAGGTCGGAACCCTATGCGGTCGGCTATCGTAGAGTATATATACTGAAGCGTATCACCTCCGTTGAAAGCGATATATTCATTGATGTTTTTGCAGAATATTTTCAGTTGAGCACTCATAGTAGTAAAGTGTAATGTGGATTTTAAGTCGCTAAATTAAAATTTTTTCATCATTTTAACACGTTTATGATACTAAAAGTTCTGATTTCAGCTAAGAGTCGAGAGCCAATTAGCACGTTTGATTGTTTATATTAGAGATAATTTGTAAGTTTGTATTTAAAATGGATTAGATTATGAAACGACTGTTTTTCCTCTTCGCTATCGTAGTTATAGCATTTACAAGCTGTCGCGCCTCAGGCAATGACTCTGATACAACGGCGGCGGGCACAGATGCTGTCAAGACTCTTACCGACGCTGAGTTTGAAGGTGTTCTCAGTTCGCTATCCCATCCCGTAGTGATTGATTTCTCGGCAACATGGTGCGGTCCATGTAAGAGATATGCGCCTATCTATCATGATGTTGCAGCGCAGTATGCCGGTAAGGCTGATTTCTATACCGTTGATGTCGACCGTAGTCCGCAACTTGCCAATGCGTTTGGTGTCCAGGCTGTACCTACTACTGTTGTGATTTATACGAAGGAGGGCAATCATTTTGCTCAGTCGGGACTGTTAAGTGCTGATGGACTTAAATACATGATTGACGCTGCTCTGAAAGATGCTAAATAGGATGAGCAATTAACCCGACCATATCACCACCCTGACTTGTTTTTGCTATTTTTGCTATGAGTAACGACCCGTCACTGCGTGTGCTCTATGACGCGCAGATATTCACGTCACAGAAATTCGGCGGTATCTCCCGCTATTTTGTGGAGTTGATGCGCAACATGCCTGAAGACATTGTTACCGATGTCGCTGCTAAGTATTCCCATAATGTCTATATACGTGACGTTAAACCGGTACCCGACTTTCCGGGCGTTCCTTTCAAAAAAGACATTGTCAAGGCTCTGAATAACAGTCGCTCGCGTGCCAGAATCGCTGCGGGCGACTTTGATGTGTTCCATCCTACTTATTATAACCCTTATTTCCTCAGACAACTGAAGCGACCTTATGTTGTCACCGTGCATGACATGATCCATGAGCGGTTTCCCGAGTCGTTTTCACCGTCTGACCCAACGGCGCGTTTCAAGCGCGAAATCGTTGAACGAGCCGACCACATAATTGCTATCAGCGAGTCGACCCGACGCGATCTGATTGACATGTACGGACTTGGCGATGACCGCGTGTCGGTAGTCTACCACGGCGCGACTTGCGACAGTGGTGTGACCACTCCGGTCCGAGGACTTCCCGAGCGATACATCCTCTTTGTGGGCGACCGCAACAGGTATAAAAATTTCAGCAGGCTCGCCGAAGCATTTGCAGCCATCAGCAGCCGATATCCGGAGTTACAGCTCGTGTGTACCGGACGCCCATTCAACAAACATGAGACGGCGCAGTTCGACTCGTTAGGCATAACATCACGCGTCAAACATTTCTTTGTGTCAGACAGTCAGTTGCGCTATCTCTATGCTCATGCCGATCTGTTTGTCTTTCCATCGCTATTCGAAGGCTTCGGATTCCCGGTTCTTGAGTCGTTTGCAGCAGGATGCCCTATTGTTCTGAGTAACACAAGTTCTCTTCCCGAGATAGCAGGTGACGGCGGTGTCTATTTTGATCCGACAAGTGTTGACGATATGAGTGATGCTATAGTCCGTGTGCTTGATGACAGAGATTTACGGCAAGCCATGACCCGGCGAGGACACGAAATTGTGAAACAGTTTACATGGCAACGCACGGCGACGCTCACCGCCGATATTTACCGCTCCTTACGGTAACCTGAAAACTATTTTCCTCTTAGGCGGCACATGATATAGGGTAGCCACAGACGTGGTAGCAGCCGCAGCCGCGTCACCGGAGTGTCAGTCTCCATAATGACCGAGATATTGTCATGTAGCCCCTCAGAACGACGGCTGTTGGAGACCCCTGTTGTGTCAAACACCGATACCGGAACGTCTATATGCTGCATAACGCTCCCTTCATTGATGAGGGTCTTGTAGAACTTGAAATCAGCACTAAACCTGTGACTGATGTCAAAGGGGTGGCGTGTCAGCGCCTCGCGGCGTGTAAACGCGCTCTGGTGGCAGAAAAACATGCGGTGACTGTTGTATGGTTCCCCGGCTTTCTTAATGACAATATTTCCGTCATGTCCTGATTTGGCAACATCGCCGTATATCACCTCGACATCAGGATTATATTGATGACTGAAGACGTCGCTGATTGTCGTCGGAGAGTAAAAAGTATCGCCGGCATTCATGAATATCACCCATTCTCCGCCGGCAAGTGCGACCCCCTTGTTCATCGCGTCGTAGATACCACGGTCGGGTTCCGAAATCCACTGCACTTTGACGTTACCACCATCAAGAACTTCAAGCATTCTGACGGTGCCGTCGGTCGAGGCGCCGTCGACTATGATATATTCCATCAGCGGGTAGTCCTGTCCCAACACGCTGTCGATTGTCTTGCGGAGCATATCGTGTGCGTTATAGCACACGGTTATGACTGTTACCGATGGCTGTCTATTCATTTGTATCTTTTTGTTGCTGCTTTAATAGTCGGCGTGCAAGTCGCCACGCAAAGAGTACCGAACGGTACCGCTCGACACATATCGCTCTGCCGTCAGTGCCGCCCATTATCCCTTGTTCGCCTATATAGGTTGATACAAATGATTTCAGGGCATGGAAATGAGGTTGAAATGCGCTGATGTGCTTGTTTTTTACGGCAAGTACGTGTCCCAGTATCGCCGCGTGATGCTGTTGTGCGTGATGGTATTCCTCGTAGTTGGAACAGCGGTAGTGGAGTATGTCACCGTCAACGGGTTCAGGTCGCAGTGTCTCAGGGAAAATGACCTTTTCAAACACGTCGCGCAGATTCCAGTTGGCATAACTTTTATTGAACAGACGTATCTGTCGGTCGGGATACCAGCCACATTGTTTTACCGGGCGACCGCAGTAGAAATTAAGACGCGAGAAGGAATATACGCGATGTTGAAATGCAGTCTCCTTAAGCTTCATGAGCGACTGGCGCAGTGCCGGCGACAGCACTTCGTCGGCATCGATTGCGAGCACATAGCGGTGGGATGTCAGTGACGTGGCGTACTGGCGTTGTGCACCGAAACCGGTGAACTGACGCTGTACTACGCGGCATCCGAGCTCACGGCATATCTCTACCGTGCGATCGGTCGAAAACGAGTCGACAACGATTATCTCGTCGGCTATTCCATCAAGCGATTTGATGCACTGCTCGATACGCTTCTCCTCGTTGCGGGCTATTATGGCAGCTGATATCTTTTCCATAACTGATTGTGCGGTGCAAAATTAGATAAAATATCCGAGGTTTCAAAATCAATGTCTTCACCGTCAGCTTTTATCGTTGCATGAGCCTGTCGCGGGTCGTGCGGTCAAAACGCTCGATGGCATATCGTAATGTTGTGCGCGGCATCACCTCCTTTCGAGATTCTATGTAGGAAATAAGTCGTTCGGGATCGCGCTTTCCAGCCTCGCGTAGCATCCATCCGGTCGCTTTGTGGATGAGAGGGTGGGGGTGGACCATGTATCTGTCGGCTATCTCGTAGGTGCAATCAAGCTGTTTCAATTTTATAAGAGTGTAGGTTGCCACGATTGCTATGCGTTGTGTCCACATCTTGTCCGAACGGCTGAGATGGAGGAGTAGGGCGATGTCGTTGTTATCTGCTACATACTGTCCCACGATTTGTGGAGCTGAGAGGTCCACGAGATCCCAGTTGTTTATATGTGTGACGTTGGCGAGGTAGAAATCTAAAATAGCTTTCCGTTCTTTTGGTTCGCGGTGGCGGTGATAGCGTTCGACGAGAGCGAGCAGGGCTGCAAGTCGGAATTCATGAATAGGGCTGTTGAGCATTTCCTCTATTGTCAGAAACGGGACGTCGAAAAATTTTTTTGAGATGGCGCGATTGGCGGGGACTGTCAATCCGATGAAAACGTCACCTTCTCTGTACTCGCCTTTGCCCGTTTTAAAAAATGAAGAGAGGATTTTTATTTTCTCCGGGTCTGCCGCTTCATTGAGTAAATTTTTCCACGCTTCAGTGTTATTAACATTATTTTGCATTAATGGGGATTTATTAGGATTTGTCATTTAAAATTTTCCCATAAAGATTACGATTCAGAATAAATTTTCAATTCTCAGAGCCTTAATATTGGTGTAACATGTTGTTATATAGTGCAATAAGTCTATTTTTCAACTGCGTGTAATTTCTTCAAAAAATTTTTCTGAGACGTAGCCTCAACCTTATGGTCAATTACTGCGGTAAATTTAATGAAAATGACGAAAAGTTTAGCTAAGTTTGTAAAGTAAAACTTAGCTAAACACGTAGGATGGTACTTAACTATATATGGATAGCATTTTTTCTTGTCGCCTTTGTTGTGGCGGTATGGAAATCGATATTTTGCGGAGATCTTCAAGTGTGGAGTGATATCATGAGTGCCTCGTTCTCGTCGGCAGCTACCGCGTTTGAAATTTCGCTTGGGTTGACCGGTATACTATCACTTTGGCTTGGTCTGATGAAGATAGGTGAAAAGGGTGGTGTGATTGCCTTTTTCGGTCGTCTTGTCAGTCCGCTGTTCTGCCGTCTTTTTCCCGGAGTACCCAAGGGACATCCTGCCATGGGATCGATTTTCATGAACGTTTCAGCCAACATGCTCGGTCTTGACAACGCGGCGACTCCACTCGGACTGAAAGCGATGCAGGAACTTCAATCACTTAACAAAGAGAAAGATCGCGCCACTGATGCCATGATCATGTTTCTGGTGCTTAACGCTTCGGGACTATGTTTCATCCCCATAAGCATCATGATGTATCGCGCTCAGGCGGGAGCCTCCAATCCTACCGACGTGTTTCTGCCAATCCTTCTTGCGACATTCATTTCGACACTTGTGGGAATAGTGGCACTCTGTCTGCGACAGCGCATCAGGCTTCTCGACCCGGTGTTGCTTGCATGGCTTGGCGGCATGGCTGCCGTTATCGGCGGTATAGTATGGTTTTTCAGTACGATGCCCCAGGAAGCTGTTCAGCTCTATTCTGGATTGATAGCTAATGTTTTATTGTTTGGCGTCATTATCATGTTTCTGCTTGCGGGACTTCGTCGGCGTGTCAATATGTACGAGACATTTATTGAGGGAGCCCGTGAGGGTTTCAAAACGGCAGTGACGATTATACCTTATCTTGTAGCCATACTCGTTGCCATAGGCATGTTCCGAGCCTCGGGGGCGATGGATGTCTTGACCGGACTCATGACATCAGCTGTCAATGCGATCGGTCTCGACTCTGAATGGGTCGGTGCATTGCCTACCGCACTGATGAAACCGCTCAGCGGTAGCGGATCTCGCGGCATGATGGTCGATCTGATGTCGACTTACGGTGCTGATGCGTTTGTGTCGCGGGTCTCTGCTGCTATTCAAGGTAGTACCGATACAATGTTCTATGTGCTTGCGGTTTACTTCGGTAGCGTAGGGGTGAGGCGTACGCGTTATGCAGTCTCTTACGCATTGCTTGCCGATATCACAGGCTCGGTTGCCGGGGTCGTTGCAGCTTACATATTCTTCGGGTAAATTGCTTGCTATTAAAAGATTATAAAAATCAGACGGCATCGATTGCAATTGAGCGCTAAAATTCTTATTTTTGCGAGTTATTTTGTGAATTATGAACAGTAATATACAATGGACATGTGACGGTGTGGAAATGCCATCGCTTGACTATGCAAGGGTCGGGCGTTGGATTGAAGCTGTCGCACGCAGTCATGCAAAGATTGCCGGCGAAATGACTTACATATTTTGTGATGATGATAAAATACTGGAAGTCAACCGACAATTTCTTCAGCACGACTATTATACCGATATTATTACATTTGATTACACCCGTGGCAGTCTGTTGAGGGGTGATCTCTTTATCTCGCTTGATACTGTCAGAACTAATGCGCCGCTTGCAGGTAGCGACTACGACACAGAGTTGCTACGTGTCATTATTCACGGTGTGCTTCATCTCTGTGGTATCAATGACAAAGGTCCCGGAGAGCGAGAAATTATGGAAAGATTTGAGGATGAGGCTCTTGAGCTTTATAAAACGATATAATTATAAACGGCTATGAAGTTTGATTATGATGTGATTGTAGTAGGAGCCGGACATGCCGGATGTGAAGCTGCGTCAGCGGCTGCGCGTCTCGGTTCGTCGACACTTCTAATCACTATGGACATGAACAAGATAGCCCAAATGAGTTGCAATCCTGCCGTAGGCGGTATCGCAAAGGGTCAGATTGTCAGGGAAATAGATGCTCTTGGCGGTATGATGGGCATTGTGACTGACCGTTCGGCGATTCAGTTCCGTATGCTCAACCGCTCCAAAGGACCCGCCATGTGGAGCCCGCGCTCCCAGAGTGATCGCATGAAATTCAGTGCCGAGTGGCGTCGAATATTGGAGAATACTCCTAATCTGTCTATGTGGCAAGACTCAGTCACCGGCTTAATTGTAAGAGAGGGTAGGGTTGAGGGAGTCACAACTGCACTTGGCGTGACGTTCAGAGCTCGTGCCGTAGTACTCACAAACGGAACGTTTCTTAACGGACTGATGCATATAGGACGCACTCAGATTCCCGGTGGTCGCGTCTCTGAACCGGCTTCCTACGGACTCACAGAACAGTTGCGTCAGCTCGGATTTACTGCTGATCGCATGAAAACCGGTACTCCCGTACGTATTGACGGTCGCACTGTCAAGTGGGAACTGACGGTAGAGCAGACCGGCGATAATGATTTTCATGGATTTTCTTATCTTCCTGAGGAAAAACGGCATCTGCGCCAACGACCCTGTAATATTATTTACACAAGCGAGGCTACTCATGACGTGTTGCGCCGCGGATTGCCCGACTCGCCGCTATATAACGGTCAGATCAAGAGCATAGGTCCGCGTTATTGTCCCAGTATCGAGACAAAAATCGTAACGTTTGCTGACAAGACCGAGCATCAGTTGTTTCTTGAGCCTGAGGGAGAGGACACACAGGAATACTATCTGAACGGTTTCTCATCGTCATTACCGCTGGAAATTCAGATTGAAGCCCTTCATACTATCCCGGCACTTGCCGACGTACAGATTTATCGCCCCGGCTACGCTATCGAGTATGATTTCTTTGAGCCCACACAATTGACCCATACATTGGAGACCAAGCTTGTCAAGGGGCTATTCTTTGCCGGTCAGATCAACGGTACTACCGGATATGAGGAGGCGGCAGGGCAGGGTATCATCGCCGGAATAAATGCTGATGCTGTCGCTCACGGTAAAGAATCATTCACGCTTGGTCGTGATGAGGCTTATATAGGAGTCCTCATTGATGATCTCGTGACTAAAGGTGTTGACGAGCCCTACCGCATGTTTACTTCACGAGCCGAGTATCGTATCCTGCTCCGACAGGATGATGCCGACATGCGATTGACCGAACGCTCCTACAATTTAGGACTCGCTGATGAATATCGCTATCAACTGATGCTTTCTAAGCGCAGTCAGCGAGACGCGCTGATAGATTTTGCCCGGGAATTTTCTATAAAGCCTGATCGTATTAACCCTGCGCTCGAGTCTTGCGGCACAGCTCCGCTCAAACATGGATGCAAGCTTTATGATCTTATACTTCGTCCGCAACTGTCTATATTGAAGCTTGCCGAAATGATTCCTGCACTTGCCGATTATATCGAGACTATCGAGCCTGAGCGTCGTGAAGAAATTATTGAAGCTGCCGAGATTCTGATAAAGTATCAGGGCTATATAGATCGTGAGCGCCTGATAGCCGATAAAATCTCGCGCCTCGAGCATGTCAAGCTTGGGGACCGCTTTAACTATGATGAGATTAACGCGTTGTCGACCGAGGCTCGCCAGAAGTTATCGAAAATACGACCCGAAACCGTTGCGCAGGCGTCACGCATTCCCGGAGTTTCTCCGAGTGACATTAATATTCTGCTGCTGCTTTCAGGGCGGTGATTGTTTCACGTGGAACACAAACAACAAACGATATATCAACTATTTAAATTATACAACATGGAATACATTAAATCCCGAGTCAGAGACGTGGTAGATTTCCCCAAGAAAGGAATCGTGTTTAAGGACCTCACCACAGTGTTCAAAGATCCCCGTGCGCTTCACATTATAGGTTGGGACCTCTCTCAGCTCTATCGAGACAAAGGTGTCACTAAAGTCGTGGGCATCGAGTCGCGCGGTTTCATCGGAGGTTCTATCCTTGCTTTTGAACTGGGCGCAGGCTTTGTCCCCGTGCGCAAACCGGGCAAACTTCCCGCCGACACCATTAGCGCAAGCTATGACAAAGAGTATGGCAAAGATGTAATAGAGATTCACCGTGACGCTATCACCGAGGATGACATTGTAGTTCTTCATGATGACGTGCTCGCTACCGGAGGAACAATGGCGGCAGCTTACGAGCTTGTGAAAAAGATGAATCCCAAGAAAATCTACATCAACTTTATCATCGAGCTCTCGGCGCTCAACGGTCGTGCCCTTCTTCCCGCCGACGCCGAGGTCACTTCGCTCATCAAGTATTGATTGATATTTTCCGTCAACAGGATTAAAACTTATTGTCTCCGCGTTTCTCTTATGTCACAGAGTGCGCGGAGATTTTTTGCATGAAACGGAATACCATATTGCCGCTTTCTGCGTTATATCACCATAGAGTCACTGAAACGTTTGTAAGATTATGGCTAAGCACGATAAGGATAAATCACCGGAGCTAAAGGAAAAAATATCGATTCTCCCCGACACTCCCGGAGTATATATGTATTATGACTCCGAGGGGACGGTTATCTATGTTGGAAAAGCCAAAAATCTTAAAAGACGGGTTTCTTCATATTTCAACCGTACCCATGAGTCGCTGCGCACCAACTTGCTTGTGCGTGCTATTGCCGACATGAATTATATCGTGGTACCGACTGAACAGGATGCGCTCAATCTTGAAAACTCCATGATCAAGGAGTATAAGCCACGTTACAATGTCCTGTTAAAAGATGATAAGTCCTACCCCTGGATTGTTGTCACAAAGGAACTCTACCCGAGGGTGTTTCTTACTCGTCAGCGCACGCGTGACGGATCCAAATATTTCGGACCATACACCAATACCGGTTCTGCGCGTGCGGTTCTCGACCTCATCCGCGAACTTTATCCCATACGTTCATGCCGGCATCAGATAACACCCGAATACATCGCACGCGGCAAGGGACGGCTCTGTCTTGAATATCATATCCACAAATGCATGGGATGTTGCACCGGCGCCATCTCTCCTGAGGAGTATAATGGTTATATCGACCGTGTCAAGCTGATTTTGCGCGGTGAGACCGGCGAACTGATGGAATATCTGCGCGAAGAGATGGCACAACTGTCGATGGAATTGAGATTTGAAGAAGCGCAGGTGCTTAAGGAGCGTTATCAACTTGTGGAGCGTTACCGTTCCAAGAGCGTCATCGTCAGTCAGACGGTCGATAATGTAGACGTGTTTGGTATCGACGACGATGACCGTGACGTCTATATAAACTATATGCACGTGCGTCGCGGAGCAGTCGTCAAAAGTGTGACACTGCGATATAAACGTCGTCTCGACGAGACTCAAGGCGAAATGCTGTCCTACGCCATGGACGAGATCCGGTCTACGCTTGGCGTCGAGTATGAAGAAGTTATTACCTCCGTGATGCCGGAGGTTGAAATGCCCGGTATCACATTTACTATTCCGCAGCGTGGCGACAAGGCTAAGCTGCTCGATGTCTCGCAGCGTAACGCCCGACAGAACAAAATCGACGCTCTCAAACACATGGAGAAGCAGAATCCGGAGCAACGTCTTGACCGCGTCCTCGAACGCATGAAATCCGATTTCCGACTGACCGAACTACCCCGCCATATAGAATGTTTCGACAATTCAAATATCCAGGGTACCAATCCTGTTGCCTCCTGTGTAGTATTCAAAAATGCTAAACCGTCAAAGCGTGACTACCGGCATTTCAATATCAAGACTGTAGAGGGTCCCGATGATTTTGCCTCAATGAAAGAGGTCTTGACGCGACGTTATACCCGCCTGATGCAGGAGGGAGAGCCGTTGCCTCAGCTGATTGTGGTCGATGGTGGAAAAGGTCAGCTCAGTGCGGCGGTCGAGGCGCTGGAATCGATCGGTCTCCGTGGTGTAATTGCAGTCGTCGGCATTGCCAAGCGTCTTGAAGAGATTTATTTCCCGGGCGACAGCGTGCCGCTCTATATTGACAAAAATTCAGAGTCGCTCAGGGTTGTGCAGCACCTGCGTGACGAAGCCCACCGGTTCGGTATAACTCATCACCGCAATCGTCGCAGTAAATCTCAGATAATCAGCGAATTGAGTGGCATAAAAGGCGTGGGAGAAGCTACCCAAACCGCTCTTTTAAGGCACTTTAAGAGTGTCAAACGTGTGCGCGAAGCGTCGCTTGATGCTATCGCCGAGATAATCGGTCCGGCTAAAGCCCGTCTGGTTGTTGATGCACTGCGCAAATCGACAGAATAATTTGGTCAGTCAATTTTTAGTTTTTATCAGATTTCTGTTAAAAATCCGATAATTTTTAACATGCGGGAATAAAATATTAAGTAATTTTGTTGTACAGAAGGAGGCTGTATTTTCAGGCAAACGTTCTTGCCGCTTCTACTGTTACTACAAAATGAAAAATGACATTAAATAATTGTTTCTAAGGATATAATCGATATGACAAAGATGCTAAAAGAAATGGCTCTCGATTATCACCGTTACCCGCGTCCCGGTAAAATCGAGATTGTTCCCACCAAGCCGTATTCATCTCAGCAGGATCTCGCACTCGCCTATTCCCCCGGAGTCGCTTTTCCCTGTCTTGAAATTAAAGAAAATCCTGCCGATGTCTACAAGTATACCGACAAAGGCAATCTCGTTGCCGTTATTTCCAACGGTACGGCAGTTCTCGGTCTCGGCGATATAGGTCCGCTTGCCGGGAAACCCGTCATGGAAGGCAAGGCATTGCTTTTTAAGATATTTGCCGGGCTTGACTGTTTTGACATCGAAGTCGACGAGAAAGATCCTGATAAGTTTATCAGCATCGTAAAGGCGATAGCGCCTACATTCGGCGGCATCAATCTCGAGGATATCAAGGCTCCTGAGTGTTTTGAAATCGAACGCCGGCTGAAGGAAGAGTGTGACATTCCCATCATGCACGATGATCAGCACGGCACGGCAATTATTTCGGCTGCCGGATTGCTTAATGCCCTTGAGCTCCAAAACAAGAAAATAGAAGATGTTAAGCTCGTCGTGAACGGAGCCGGCGCGGCAGCTGTTTCATGTACACGCCTTTACGTCGCGCTCGGTCTGAAAAAGGAAAATGTCGTGATGTGCGACAGCAAAGGTGTCATAACTACCCGTCGAGAAGGTCTTAACCCTCAGAAACGTGAGTTTGCTACGGATCGTAACATCTCTACCCTTGCGGAGGCGATGGTGGATGCCGACGTGTTCCTCGGGCTTTCGGTCAAGGATGTAGTGACCGTAGAAATGGTCCGGTCGATGGCTCCTCGACCAATTGTGTTTGCGCTTGCCAATCCCGACCCCGAAATCGCTTATGAGGCAGCTGTCAATTCGCGTCCCGATCTCATATTTGCTACCGGACGTTCTGACTATCCCAACCAGATAAATAATGTCCTCGGATTCCCCTATATCTTCCGTGGAGCCCTCGATTGCGGAGCCACAATGATAAACGAGGAAATGAAACTTGCCGCCGTGCGCGCCATCGCAGGGCTTGCCAAGAAGCCCGTTCCCTCGGTCGTCAACGCCGCTTACGGAATGACCAATCTTAAATTTGGCAAAGATTATATCCTTCCCAAGCCTCTCGACCCGCGTCTGCTCGCAACGGTGGCTCCTGCTGTAGCGCAGGGTGCCATGGAATCAGGTGTGGCACGCCGTCCTATCTCTGACTGGGATGAATACGATGCCAAACTCCGCGAGTTGATGGGATTTGACAACAAGATGATACGTCAGTTCACCGAAATGGCTAAGAGCAATCCCAAGCGTGTCGTTTTCTCAGAGGGTAATACCGACAACATGCTCCGTGCAGCCGTCTCGGCATATCGTGCCGGAATCTGCACCCCCATCTTGCTCGGCAACGAAGAGATGATACAGAAACGTGCCGACCGTCTCGGTCTTGATATTACCGGCATTGAGATTGTCAATCCCCGTCATGACCGCGAAGCTGACCGTCGAGATCGTTACGCTAAAAAACTCACCGAGCGCTGCTGCCGCGAGGGCGTGACGTTCCGCGAGGCTGTCGAGCGCATGTTTGACCGCTACACGTTCGGAATGATGATGGTAAACGAGCGCGACGCCGATGCTATTATAGCAGGTTCATACTCAAATAATCAGACTCCCAGCGAAATAGCCCGTCAGGTAATAGGTCTGCGTCCCGGTTACAATCATTTCGCCACTATGCACATTATGAATACCAAACGCGGCACCTACTTCCTTGCTGACACGATGGTCAATCCTGTCAGCGGAGAGGATACACTCTACGACGTGGCACGACTCGCATGCTCGGCTGTGGAATATTTTGCCCAGGATCCTGTTGTGGCAATGGTTTCATACAGCAATTTCGGTTCAAGCGATACGGAGGAGAGCCGCAACGTGCACCGCGTTGTTGAACGCATGCACGAGCGTTATCCCGATCTCGCTATTGACGGAGAGATGCAGCTCAACTACGCTTTCAACCGTGAGCTGCGCGACAAGAACTATCCGTTCAACCGTCTTGCCGGCAAGGATGTTAATACACTTGTATTCCCCAATCTGAGCTCGGCTACAACCGCCTACCGCGTCCTGCTTGAAATGGGCGCAGCCGAGGCTATCGGTCCTATACAGGTAGGTCTTAACAAGCCTGTCCACTTCATAAGTGTCGACGCTTCGGTGCGAGATATCATTAATCTCGCTACGGTTGCTGTCCTCGATGCCAGTGTCCTTGAAAAAATCGAAAAAGGCATCGTCTCAGCCAACAAATAAACTCTCTTTTAAGGCACATATAAAACGATAAGAGAAGCGCGGCTATCATAACCGCGCTTCTCTTATCGTTTTACTTTAACCGTCGGAATAACGGCGGTTGAAGTGTCTATCGGCAGGATATTTTCTTTGCTATGCTACCCTGGCGTACTATGTAGAATCCGGGGCGGAGTTTTTTGATGCTGTTGCCGATATATCCTCCGTTGATGTTGAATACATCGTAGGGCGCGTTGTAGTCAATGTCATTGCTGCCCGCCGTCATGTCGTCAATTATTTCGTCAACGCCGGTGGTATCGACTGTTAGATTGAATTCGATGGTCGGAGAGTCAGGATACATAGTTGAAGCTATGATCGTGACTTTCTCGAGGTCGCCGGCACGTGACTGCTGTCGGTTGTTTTCTGTGCCGAGGATTGTTACATTGCCTTCATTGTCTACGCTCACCAGGTCGGGACGTGTCGAGCGCCAGAAGATGTTAGGCAGGGTTGCGTTCTCAGGCGTGATTTTGACTTCAAGCTTGATAGTCTCTCCGGGGAGTCCGCTGAAGCCCAGTTTGTCAGCCGAGAGCTCATTGATTTGTATGAGGGTGTACATGTTGTCCTCAAATCGATACCAGCAACGAGGATAGTCGGTATAGTTGTCAAAAGCCTCCTGATTGATAAGCCATAGAGGTGACTCGTAGCGGCTGAAAGTATTGTTGTTGGCTTTTGGCGGGTTTACCGCAGTGATATGGATGTTTTCGATATCGTTGTTACCGTCAAAAGCTTTTTCACCTATATCAGTGATGCCATATCCTATTGACAGCTCCGATATTTTATTGTTGGCGAAAGCATTTGCCGCAATTGTAGTGACTGTAGGCGGTACGACCACATCAGTCAACGCGCAACCGCTGAATGCTCCCGAGCCTATCATCTCGAGACTTGCACCGAGAGAGAGTTTGGTGAGTTTGGTGCAGTTGCTGAAAGCGTTGTCACACACGGAAGTGACCGTGTTGCCTATCGAGAGTTTTGTGATTCCGCTGTTGCTGAATTGTGAATTTGTGAAATCACGACCTGCATGCATCGTTTTGACCGGTGAGCTGTAAAGCAGATTTGAGCCTAACTCTATCGGTTCGGTACCGTCGGCAAGGGTGAAGAAGGTAAGTGCATTACAGTTGGCAAATGCCTTGTCATTGATAGTTTTCACCGATGCCGGGACAATTACTTTCTGCAGATTGTCGCAATAGGATAACGCTTCGTCGCCTATTGTCTCGATGCCATACCCCATGTCGGCGTTGATCAGGGAAGAGCATCCGTAAAAGGCTTGGCTGCCAAGTTCAGTGAGACCGTCGCCAAGATAGAATTCTGTCAGTGATAGGCAATCCCTGAAAGCTTCGCTTCCTATGGTTGTTACCGATGTTGGAATAGCGATCTCTTCAAGACCTGAACCCGCAAATGCTTTGTTATCGATCGAGCAGAGCGACGAAGGCAGGTCGATTGATTTGAGCGATTTACAGTTAGCAAACGCACTGTTGCTGATTGTATTTATTGCTTTGCCCAGTCTTGCGTCAGTGAGGGCGGAACAGTTGTAGAATGTGCTGTCCGGAATCTCCTCGATCCCGTTGCCTATTTTGAGCGACTTGAGCGATTTGCAACTCTCAAATACGCACTTCCCGATCGATTTCACGCCCATAGGAAGACTGATGGATGTCGGTCCCGAAGATTTGAAAGCACAGTAATCGATTGTCATATCAGTGACGTCGTTGCTTATATTTACCGAGGCAAGTGATTTACAATTTTCAAACGCCCTTTCTCCGATAGATTTCACTCCTGCCGGAATGGCTATCTTTTCAAGTCCTGAAGAATAGAATGTATAAGGGTTTATGTTCATATCGGTGATGTCGTTGCTTATCGTTACCGACTCCAATGACTCACAATTGGCAAACGCCCATTCTCCGATAGATTTCACTCCTGCCGGAATCATAAGATTGTTTACTCCGGAATATCTGAAGGCAGAAAATCCAATGTTCAGATCGGTAATGTCGTCACCGAAGGAAACGGTGCTGAGTTTGCCACAAGACATGAACGCATAGTCCCCGATATTCAGATTGCTTCCACCTTCCCCTATAGTGACAGTATTAAGATTCTCGCAGGATTTGAATGCATTTTTGCAAATATTCATGTTAGCAATTCTGTCGCCGATAATCAACGATGTAAGGCTTTTACATTGTTCGAAAGCCGATTCACCAATAGTCATGTCGGTAACATCGTTACCCATTGTGACAGAGTTGAGTTTACCGCAAGATTTGAAAGCATTTTTACAAATATTCATGTTGGTCGCCCCGTCACCAATAATCAACGATGTAAGGCTGTTACACTCTTCGAAAGCCGATTCACCAATAGTCATGTCGGTAACGTTGTTGCCCATTGTGACAGAGTTAAGTTTATCACAGGATTCGAAAGCATAGTTACCGATAGTCATATTTGCGACTTCGTCACCTATGGAGACGGTGCTAAGGTTGTTACAGTACATAAAAGCGTAGTCCCCGACAGTGATATTGGCAGCCCCGTTACCGATGGCGACCGTGTTAAGATTCTCACATGACCTGAAAGCATGGTCCTCAATATTCAGAGTGTCGATGCCACCACTTATTGTTACTGATTTAAGACTGTTGCAGTACTCAAAAGCATAATAACCTATTGACTTGACACCGTCAGGAATATCAATCTTGTTGATACCGGAAAAATTGAAAGCGGTATTGCCTATGGTCAGGTCGGCAACATCGTTGCTGATGGTTAAGGTTGACAATGATCTGCAATCGGCAAATGCTGAGTCATCGATTGTCTTGACGTTAGCTGGAATTGCTACACTTTGAAGTCCTGAAGAGCTGAAAGCGCCTTCGCCTATATAAGTCACTCCTGTCGGGATCTCAATCTGGCTAACACCGCTACAACCGGCAAAGGCATTATTGTGTATCTTTATCAGGTTCTTCGACAATTTTACCGATGTCATATTTTTACAGTCCTTAAACGCGTCTGCACCGATCTCGGTTACTTTATAGAAATTGGCGTCATCACCGTTTTCGATTGCTATACGGTTAGGTATTGATGCGTTGGTAATGGAGCTGTAGTTGCCCGGTATGAGCATTGCTGTGTTGTCAACATATAAGTAAGAGAATACACCGTCGTTGTATTTCTGCACAGGCATCCCGTCAGCCTGCAAGTTGGCGAAGTTGCTCCACGTAGAGGAATAGTAATCCCAAACAGCTTCAACAGGTACGTTTAGTGGAACATTTTCGTAAGTTTCTTTGTCAAAAACCGATGCATCCATCGCCGGGGGAATTGTGGCGAGGGATGTTACTGCGCTTATGCCTGAGCAACCGGAGAATGCAAAGTATCCAATATTAGTTACCGAGTTCGGGAGTACGATTTCTGTCAGTCCTGAGCAATTGAAAAACGCTTCTTCGCCGATAGAGGTCACCGAGTTTGGGATTGTGAACACACCTTTTATATCAAATGGAACAAAATATAATGCCGATTTATCCGGTCCCCACACACATCCGTCCTCAATTATAGCTCCTTCAGCCGGATATTGGATGGTAGTTCCATAACTAAATGGGTTGGATATAGTTGATGGATAGGCGCACTTAATCAACCCGGAACAGTAATAGAACGCCCCGAAGCCGATCTCAGTCACCAAGTTTGGTATTACTACTTGTTTTAGTGCTGAACAGTTTTGGAATGCTCCGTATCCGATCTCGGTCACCGAGGTGGGGATTGTGAACGGTTCTTCTATGTCAAAAGGAACGAAGTATAACGCCGATTTATCCGACCCCCACACACATCCGTCCTCAATTATCGCTCCCTCAGCCGGATATTGGATGATAGAACCAGAACTAAATGGGTTAGATATCGTTGAAGGATAGGCGCTCTTAATAAGCCCTGAGCATCCTTCGAATGCTCCGTATCCGATCTCGGTCACCAAGTTGGGAATTATTACTTGTCTTAGCCCGGAGCATTGGTAGAACGCCCGGTCACCGATATTAGTCACCAAGTTAGGGATTACGGCTTTGGTGAGTCCGGAGCAACCGCGGAAGGCATGGTCACCGATATTAGTCACCGAGTTAGGGATTGCGAATTCCCCTTCTATGTCAAAAGGAACGAAGTATAGTGCCGATTTATCCGGCCCCCACACACATCCATCCTCAATTATCGCTCCTTCAGCCGGATATTTGATGTTAAAACCAGAAGGGAAAGGATCGGATATAGTTGACGGACAGGCGCTCTTAATAAGCCCGGAGCAACCGCGGAACGCCTGGTCACCGATAGCGGTTACTAAGCTTGGAATTATTACTTGTTTTAGCCCTGAACAGTTATAGAATGCCTGGTTGCCTATAGAGGTTACTAAGTTTGGAATGACGATTTCATTCAGCTTGGAGCAATTACGGAACGCAGAGTTGCCAATATCGGTTACCGAATTGCCTATTATGGCTTGAGTAAGTCCTGAACAGTCGGAGAACGCCCCGGCTCCGATATTCGTTACCGAGTTTGGGATGACGATTTCATTCAGCTTGGAGCAATTACAGAACGCAGAGTTGCCGATATTAGTTACTGAATTTCCTATTACGGCTTTAGCGAGTCCTGAACAGTCGTAGAATGCCCTCTCTCCAATATTAGTCACCAAGTCCGGGATTACGATTTCAGTCAGTTCGGAACAGCCGTAGAATGCCCCGGAGCCGATTTTGGTCACCGAGTTAGGGATTGCGAATTCCCCTTCTATGTCAAAAGGAACGAAGTATAACGCCGATTTATCAGGACCCCATACACATCCGTCCTCAATTATCGCTCCTTCAGCCGGATATTGGATGCTGCTGTTAGAATAACCAAATGGATGATTGGATATAGTTGACGGATAGGCGCTCTTAATCAGAGAACAATCACGGAACGAATCGTCGCTTATATTAGTCACCGAATTTGGGATTACGACTTGTGTGAGCCCGGAACAGCGGTAGAACGCCTCGGAGCCGATTTCAGTCACCGAATTTGGGATTACGAGTTCAGTCAGGTTGGAGCAGCCATAGAATGTATAATGCGGGATTATTTTAACATTATCACCAAAAGTGACAGATTTTATAGTGGTTGGGAAAGCAAACTTAGGATAATTGGTGGATCCGAAAGTCCCGCAATAAGTGCAATTTTCAGCATTGAAATATATGCTTTCAAGCTTGTTGCAATATCGAAAAGCATTGTCGCCAATATAGGTTACCGAAGTACCTATTATGACTTGTGTCATCCTCGAACACTCGTAGAATGTTTCGGCGCCGATTTTAGTCACCGAATTTGGAATTGCAATTTCATTCAGCTTGGAACAATAACTGAACGCAGAGTTGCCAATAGAGATCACCGAGTTGCCTATTTCTGCTTGAGTCAGCCCGGAACATTCGTAGAACGCATAGTCACCTATTTCGGTCACCGAGTTTGGGATTACGATTTCAGTTAATTCTGAACAACGACCGAACGCCCAGTCGCCAATAGAGATCACCGAGTTGCCTATTTCTGCTTGAGTCAGCCCGGAACATTCGTAGAACGCATAGTCACCTATTTCGGTCACCGAGTTTGGGATTACGATTTCATTCAGTTTGGAGCAATGACGGAACGCCTCGTTGCCGATATTAGTCACCGAGTTTGGAATTACGATTTCAGTTAGCTCTGAACAACCACCGAACGCCCCGTCACCGATATTCGTCACCGAGTTTGGAATTACGATTTCAGTTAGCTCTGAACAACCACCGAATGCCCAGTCACCGATAGAGATCACAGAGTTTCCTATTTCTACTTGAGTGAGTCCGTAGCAACCGCGGAAGGCATGGTCACCGATATTAGTCACCGAGTTAGGGATTACGATTTGCTTTAGTTGTGAACAGTTGGAGAATGCATAATCCGGGATTGTTTTAACACTCTCACCAAAAGTGACAGATTTTAGTCTGATTGGGAATGCCTTCCTATCAGTATCAGAATCTGTTGTATACGCCCCGCCGCAATAAGTGCAATTTTCGGCATTGAAATAGATACTTTCAAGATAGTTGCAATATTGAAATGCTCTGTCGCCAATGTAGGTTACCGAATTTGGGATTATAATTTCTGTCAGCCCGTAGCAATAACCGAACGCATAGGCGCCGATATTAGTTACCGAGTTAGGGATTATGATTTCTGTCAGTTTGGAGAAATTCCAGAACGCTCCGTATCCGATAGAGGTTAATGTATATTCTGTGTCTCCGTCAAGGACAACTGATGGTAAGATAATTTTACCTGATATGATAGAAGGATTCTTACGGTTCTCAATTTCTACGGTTTTTTCATCTTCGCTTATTACGGTGTATGTAATGGTTTGCCCTTCGTAGGTATATTCGAAATCACGGGCGATTGTCGGCAGGGCTATCAGCACTCCTGACAGTAAAAGTAGTAGTTTTTTCATTTATGGAAGTTTAATTATTAATAATCACCGGGTTATGAAATGTTGTATTACGAGCGATTTCTCCTGAGAAACCGGATTATACAGAAATCTATGGACACTTATTTTATCGCATTACGGTCTGTGTTTGCAAAGATAAAAAATATATTTTGGTGCAAAAAGTTATTCCTAAGGATTTTAAATATCGGATTGTTGTATTTGTTCTTTTCACCCCATGTTGACGCTCCTATAATTTGCAGTTTAGGCAGTAAATTGCTAATTTTGCACTCTAAGTAATATTTAACGGAATGGGAAAGAATAAATTAAAGAAATTTAAGGAGATGGAGGCGATTGATTTCGTCTTTCAATACCCATTTGCGGTGCTTAGCCAACATCCGTTCCCGCTAAAAGGGAAGTGGCACTCTGAGTTTTTCCATAACGACAATCCCATCGTGCTTGAACTCGGATGTGGCAAGGGAGAATACACTGTCGGTCTCGCCCGACGTTTCCCTGATAAGAACTACATAGGCATCGATATCAAGGGCGCGCGCATGTGGACCGGTGCCAAGCAGGCTGTCGCCGATGGACTTACTAACGTTGCGTTCATACGCACCGGTATCGAGTTGCTGCCTCACTTTTTCAATCCGGGAGAGGTGTCGGAGATATGGATCACTTTCCCCGACCCGCAGATGAAGAAGGTGCGCAAGCGTCTTACATCTACCCGTTTCATGGAACTGTACCGGCAGGTGCTTGTCGATAACGGGATGGTTCATCTGAAGTCCGACAGTCCGTTTCTCTATACCTATACGCACCTTATGGCGACAGGCAACAGTCTCCCGCTCGTCACTGACACTACCGACCTGTATCACAGCGATGTAGTCAATGACATTCTTGACATCAAGACGTTTTATGAGCAGCAGTGGCTCGAACGCGGGCTGACAATAAAGTATATCTCGTTCAAGCTTCCCCATGAAGGCGCTCTTGTCGAACCTGAGGTCGATATTGAATTTGACACTTACCGCAGTTTTTCACGTGGCGAGATTCAGTGCCCTGATAAATGTGAGCCGCGCGTGACCCCGAAAGATTTAAAAACTATCCAACAGACATTATAATGACACTATATCCCAATCTCATACTGGATGCGTTGCGCAACGTGCGTTATCCCGGAAACGGCAAAAATATTGTCGAGGCGGGAATGGTCGAGGATGACATACGTATCGATGGCAATCGGGTCAGTTTCTCGCTCATTTTTGATCGACCGACCGACCCGTTCATCAAGTCACTTGTCAAGGCGTCGGAGACAGCTATTCTTACCTATGTGGGAGCCGACGTTGACATTAAAGGCAACATCGCCGTCAAGACCCGTCAGCACGCGCCGACACCGGCTGTCAAGCCGCTCGCACAGGTCAAGAACATCATAGGTGTCTCGTCGGGCAAGGGCGGCGTGGGCAAGTCGACCGTGGCAAGTAATCTCGCTGTGGCTCTCGCCCGCGATGGATACCGGGTCGGACTGCTTGATGCCGACATCTTCGGTCCCTCGATGCCCAAGATGTTTGGTGTGGAAGATGCCGAACTCTACATGCACCATGTCGGCGACCGTGATCTCATCATTCCGGTCGACCGTTACGGTGTGAAAATGTTGTCGATCGGCTTTGTGGTTGACCGCAACAGTCCCGTATTGTGGCGCGGAAGCATGGCGTCAAACGCCCTGAAGCAGCTCATCACCGATGCTGACTGGGGCGAACTCGACTATTTTATCATCGACATGCCACCGGGCACCAGTGACATTCATCTGACACTTGTCCAGACTCTTGCCATCACCGGCGTGGTCATCGTATCGACGCCGCAGCAGGTCGCTCTCGCCGATGCCCGCAAAGGGATTGCCATGTTCACCGGTGACAAGGTGAACGTCCCCGTCCTCGGACTCGTCGAAAACATGGCGTGGTTCACTCCCGAGAAGCATCCCGATGAGCGTTATTACATCTTCGGACGTGACGGCGGTGTTGAACTTGCTCACGAACTCGGCATACGACTGTTGGCGCAGATACCTATCGTTGGCGCGATCTGCGAAGGTGGCGACGGCGGGTCTCCCATCGCTCTCGCCGATTCCATTACGGGCGAGGCATTCCGTCATCTCGCGCATGAGGTCGTCGATGCCGTTGACGAGCGTAACAATACCCTGCCCCCGACCATACGTGTCGATGTCAGCAATAAGAAATAATAAATCTGAGTTCTGCAATGAAAAAGATTGTAATCATTAACGGTCCCAATCTCAACCTTGTCGGTAAACGCGAACCATCGATTTACGGTACGCAGTCACTCAATGATTATCTCACCCGACTCGCCTCGTCAGTCGCCGACGTGAATGTCGAGACATTCCAGACCAATCATGAAGGTGCTATAATCGATCTGTTGCAAGAATGTGGCTACGATGACAGTATCAGTGGCATTGTGCTTAACGCCGGTGCCTATACCCATACATCCCTCGCTGTTGCCGATGCAATCGCAGCTATCGAAGTGCCGGTTGTTGAGGTTCATATCTCCAACGTAGCGGCACGCGAGGAGGTGCGCCGGCACTCTTTCATTGCTCCCGTATGCCGCGGGTCGATTGTCGGTTTCGGACTCGATGTCTACCGTCTCGCCATTGAAGCTATAAAGAATTTTGAGTGATATGACACAGCAGCTTGAGGATTACATCCTTGACCACATAGACCCGGAACCCGAAGAGTTGCGCCGGCTTAACCGCGACGTCAACGTGTATCTTCTTTATCCGCGCATGTGTTCTGGTCATCTTCAGGGACGCATACTGAAGATGCTGACACGCATGATTTCGCCGCGACGGGTGCTGGAGCTTGGTACCTACGCCGGTTACTCGGCGCAATGTATTGCCGAGGGGATGCCTGAAGACGGCGAGCTGCATACCGTCGAGCTCGATGACGAACTTGAGGATTTTATACTTGAACGGTTCCGTCGCTCGCCCTATGCCTCGCGGCTTCATCTTCACATCGGCGATGTAGCCGATGTCGTGCCGGCTCTCGGTGGAATGTGGGACATGGTGTTTATGGATGCCAATAAACGTAACTACGTGGACTACTATAACCTCTTGCTCCCGCGAGTCAACAGCGGCGGTTATATTCTTGCCGACAACACTCTCTGGGACGGCAAGGTCGCCGACGGTGTCGACCATCATGATCTCCAGACACGCGGTATAATGGCGTTTAACGATCTCGTTGCCGCCGATCCACGCGTAGAGCGTGTAATCCTTCCGCTACGCGACGGACTGACGATAATACGCAAGCTGTGACTCTTTATCACGCTGTTATTTTTGTTTCTAACTTTCAAGTGACCTCTTATGATAAAAAATCTGCTGTTTGACCTCGGTGGTGTGATAATGGACATACGCCGTGATAATGCTGTCAAGGCGCTCCATCAACTCGGAATGCGCGACGTTGAGGCGTTCCTCGGCGACAACTACAGCCAACGGGGCACGTTTCTTGCCCTCGAACGTGGCGAGATAACCATTCCCGAGTTTCATGCCGATATACGCCGTTTCCTACCTGCCGGAGTGACCGATGAACAGATTGACAGTGCGATTTGCGAGTTTCTTATCGGCATCCCGCTTGCGCGGTTGCATCAGTTGCGGCAGTTGCGCGAGCGTTACCGTGTCTACATGCTTTCCAATACTAATGAACTGATGTGGAACCGGTTTATCATTCCCGAGTTCACCAAGGACGGTCACGACATAAATTACTACTTTGACGGTATCGTTACCTCTTTTACGGTCCACGCCTATAAACCAGAACCGGCTATTTTCCATGCCGCTGTCGAGTTATTGGGTATTGTGCCCGCCGAGACGGTATTTTTTGATGATTCCCCTGTCAATGTAAAGGCGTCGGACGCGCTTGGTTTTCATGGAGTGCTCGTAGAACCCGGCACTGAGTTTTTTGACAAGATTCCCGCAGAATGGAACTTCTGAGTCACATTGACAATTCCCGGAGGCGTATTGCTGCGGTAGGTATGTTTGACGGTGTGCACGCCGGACATCGCTTTCTCCTTTCAGGACTGCGCGATGCCGCCGCAGAACGTGGGCTTGACTCCTGTGTGGTGACATTTGCCAATCACCCGCTTTCGGTCATCGCCCCCGATCGTGCCCCGCGCCTGCTGTCAACCTCTCTGGAAAAAATCAATCTACTTGGTAAGACAGAAATTGACAGCTGCATTATGCTCCCGTTTGACGAGCGTCTGCGGCGACTTTCGGCACAGGAATTCATGACTCTGCTGCGCGATGAGTATGGCGTTGCATCACTTATGCTCGGATTCAACAATAGTTTCGGGTGTGACCGCTCGCTGTCGGCGCGAGACTATGTCGAGATAGGCGCTGAGACCGGTTTAGAGGTGCTTCTCGCCACCGAACTGCCTGCTGACGGGTGTCACGTCAGTTCATCGGCTATCCGCCGTGAAATCGCCTCAGGCGATGTTTTAGCGGCATCTGTCATGCTCGGGCGCGATTATTCCATATCGGGCACCGTGGTAGAAGGTAAGCAGCTCGGGCGAACGATAGGTTTTCCTACGGCAAACATCCGAGTAACCGATCCCACAAAACTTATTCCCGGTAACGGCGTATATGCCGCACGGGCAATCACCGCCGACGGGACGGTTTATCCCGCGATGGTCAACATAGGGCATCGCCCGACAGTCGATACCGCTGGCTCTCCTGTTTCGATTGAAGCCCATCTGATAGGGCTCGACCGTCCCATATATGGGGAGGAACTCACGCTCTGTTTTATCCGCTACATGCGTCCCGAGCAGCAATTTGATTCAGTCGAGGCTCTCAAATCACGTCTCGCCCTTGACCGCCTCGACCTCCTCAGTTCTATATCAGAACGTATAAACTATATCCGTTAGATTACCATCTTCGTCAGAGTAAGCCATCACAGTTGCCGGACACATACCTTTTGATGAATAGACAAATCTTAATCCCTTGTTGCCGTTTCCAGTGACAAATCTTGCTATGCGTTGCAGGTTTTCAGGCTGTATATTATATTGCCTGTATAGCAGGTCATTTATACGGTTTTTTATGTCGTTGATATTTGTGTCGACAAGTGATCTTACACGATCAAGCACGGACATAGGTTCAAATGGCATTTCGTAGATGCTTTTCTCTCTATAACTGTAATCATTCCATGTGAAATCTGGAAGTATCAGTCCGTCTGATGAATTTTCAGTTCTGTCAAACGATATGCATGGATCGACTCTTAGCATTGGATCGCCAAACAGATTGAACTGTTGCACAGTAAGGAAGTCGTGTACTTTTCCCTCAGAATATTTTGTCAAATATTCGGTTTTGGCACGATAAAGTGCTTCTCCGGCAGGTATACCTTTGAGTAGATTCTGCATAAACAGTCTCATAATCCAGGACCCGTAACGTAGTTCCGCCCCACGCTCGTCATTGGATCCGTATGTCGTTCGGCAGGATCCCATGAATAGCACTACTCCCGTGTTGTGGAGCGAGTGAAGCATCATGGAATTGTCTCGCCTATAGCCTATGAAGCGAGCTCCCCAGCAACTTATAGGTACCATGATTTTAACTTTCGACCCGTTAAGTAGGTCAGGAGAAAATGCTGTCGGATATATCTTTTCGTCACCCGAGGATTCTCCCATATAGCTGGGACTATTAGGACTTGGGGATCCGTGGAGGTCAAATGTGACCATGTCGCAGTCGCGTATTACGGTTTTGTAATCATTCATTACTGACGTATGAATCTCGTCATCATCAAGTTTTATTAGTGGACTGGTGAACGAACTTTTAAATTTGTAATTTTCATCAAACTGTCTCAGGTCACACTGAGGAAATCCCTTGATGGTATTTTCCATTAACATACGACATGTCTCCATTGCTACAGCTCCTACTTTTTTAACCTGTATTCCTGATTCAAGATAAGGTGCTGTTTTTGAGAAATACCGATTCAAATCCTCTATGATATCAGTTTCTGCAAGTCCAGACTCTATAGGCAATCGGCTGACAAAGAACGATGGCGTGGCGAGTGATAGGTCGTTGACTGAAATACAACCTGCATCGTCAATATTCACACACTTTTTAGGAAACGAATACAACCAGTCAACATCAATCATATTCTCAAGTACCTTCCCCGAGAGTGCATACACCGAATGAGACACCGGATTGCTTACTTTGGGCATTGGAATTACATCATCTCCTCCAATAATAAAAAGTGGAACAGTGTGTTTTATTCCTATAGCTGAGAGTACTCCATCTTTAAATCTTTGTAACATCGTGTGATGAGCTTGCCAACTGTCATCATTATAAATATATTTTTCGAACTTTGGATCAGCCGCGTCAAAAAGTACATATTGAATACCAGATATGTTAATCCCATTAAAGAACATCCTTAGGACATCCTGATAATCGGATCGTTCTTCCGTACAGTTTTTTACAGCGAGCTTCCGTGTATTGGTCCAGATTATACATAGATTATTATTGTCTTTCTCCGGCTTTACAGGTATGACTAATACTGAGAACAGAGAGTCGAGCATTTTACGATATTCTTCAAAAGACTTGCACGATGCCATTGCTGCATGACAGGTATCAGTTTCATGCATATGTTTATTATTTTGATATCGTTTTTTCAATCTTATCAAATACGGCACTGTTTCATTGAAGAATGGAACATAACAATTTTTGAAAAATTTATAGAAAATCCTATCTGTCACAACTCCTTTGTGATTGGCTGAATTACGCATCCTCTTTATTATTCTAAGTTGGGAGATAAACCGGTCTGTATCTCCGAGATGACGTGATAGGCAACTCTTATTCTCGGTTATCAGTGATATGTAGGTACCATAAGTTGATTCTTTGAGCAGTGATTGAAACATATAACGCAAAGATGCGTATAATTCAATTTCTACTATCCCGGCAAGCAGATTGATCAATGGGGAAAAATCAATGTCGCTATAACCAAACGATTCAAAGGTAACTGGTTTATAATTAATACTATAAGTGGGATATATACGCTCAAACATGCCCAATTTAGTCTCAGATTCATCCTCAAGACCTTCATGATGTAGCAACGGATTTGACTGTTTCGTGACATCAGGATTCGGTTCGGGTGCGACTGGTATTATCGTTTCTTCATCCGAAGACAGGTGGCGATATTTGTTTATCCTGTCATTTATTTCTTGACGGTGGCGCTCCATATCACGCTTCATTTGTTCCATCCGGTCCTTAAAATCCATTGGGCATTTTGTTTATATATGTGGGATATGATTTGATATAATTTAGAATAGTCTGAGGGCTGTTTTGATCTCGTCTTGTGTCAGTGTCACGTCGTCAATTGTTATTGTGTCGTGGTCACAAATGGAACTTTTAAGTATACGTTTTGATATGCGCTGTTTCACTTGATCAAATACGCTTCTAACAGTTCTGGCATTAGCATATGTAGGCAGTAGGTGACGTACATTATAGATATATTCAAACAGAACTCGGATACGTCCGGTCTCCTCCTCTCCTATAATATAAAACTCGGATTTAGCCATACTAAGAAATATTTCAGTCATTTCATCGGAGGTATAGTCCTCAAACTTCAAGACAGATTTAAAGCGTGACGAGAAGCAAATGTTTGAAGCATGGAGAAGTTCGTCTATCTTATCATCACATCCTGCAATGATGACGAGTAGTCTGTCAGGATGATTTTCCATTATAGGGGTCAGCGTATTAATAATATTCTTACTTGATTCAAAGTTGTCTATCAGCGAGTAAGCGTTATCAATAAATAGCACCCCATCCATTGCCTTGTATGCCGCAAGTTTGGTTATCGTTGATGAAAAACCGACCAATCCCGATACGAGCGATAAGGCATTTACCTCTATACAATGCCCTCCGGTTATTATACCTTTCTGACGTAACAATCCGGCAATCAAACGAGCCATAGTTGTTTTGCCAGTTCCGGGTTTCCCTTTAAATATGCAATTAAACGATATATTAGATTTAAGCTCAGGATGCTCCGTTCTTCTTATCATCTGAAGACGGAAATTATCCATAAATTTCTGTATATGCTCTTTCTTGGAGTTAAGCCCTACTAGCTTGTTGAGTTCAGCTTCGTAGTCAATTGCAGGGTCATATTCGTTGATATTTAAAGGCGGTTTTTGTTTATCCAGGACTGATTCTAACGCCATTATCTCATACTTAAAATCTAGAGCGTTATTATTGGGCTTGGACTGTGGCTTTTCTTGAGATCGCTGAGGTTTAGGATTACTTTCTTTCTGAGCGCCATTCTGTTGCGGTAAATTTTCATAAAGATATGCCTTATTATAGTTGCCTGCATTTATTATGTCAATAATCTTTATAAGGAACGTGAACAAGCCAATCTGTTTGCCGTATATATCGTTATATATGGTCAATCCATTCACAGCATTGACCAAAAATTTTCGTGCTTTTGTGAAAATATTATTACAGGGGGCGAGGTACTTACCTTGTTGAAGCATCAGTTGAGCAGTCACAGTATATTTCTCCAAATCATGATTGTATTCTTTGGCAAGTTCGTGGTATAACGGTGACGTGTTATAACGTTTAACCATTTCAGTGATTAACTCTTCCAACTGATCCAGACCGGTAAATACTAAATCAAACTCTTGATTCTCAAAGTCACAGATGACTGGTGCTTTATTGACAAACGTTGCGATAGGTTCATATACTTCAACATCGGCATTTTTGTCAATAACATCGAATCCATCGACACAACTATTTTGCAACGTTTCAGTTGCCTTAATTACGACAACTGGCAACGAGGTTCCGCACTCTGGACAGAACCGACTACTATCAGGGACCCGAAATCCACACTCGGGACAGAATTTCATGATATTATAATTACATGATTATTAATCGAGAGCCCCGTCACGACATATGTCGTGACGGGGTACGCAAGAATAAGTTATTTATTCGTCTCCTTCTCTTTGGATAGGTACGTTTTTTAAATATAGACTACCTGTCATGCTTCCGATCGGGAGTTCATATAAATAAATCTTCACCTGTTTAAGTACCGTAGCCGCAGGATCAACATTAGCTATTTTCATTTTATACTTTGTCGGAACTCCGCTCGGTAGTTTTGCCTCATGATATTGTCCAAAGGATTCGTTTACGGGAGCATATTTGATATATTTGCTTCCCTGATATATATTTCCTTCATCATCATACGCTTCTGAATCGTCTGGTCGGAAATCACAAGTAGCATTGTAATCATTAAGATTTTCAAGTATAAATATAATTATTACATTGTCATTTTCGTCAGTATAGCAATTTTTCACTTTAATGTTAAGACCTTCTATATTGCTGACTGCTTTTAGTCTACCGTCATCTTTACGAACACGCGGTTTTGAAGATGGAGCCGATGATGATCTTTGATTATCATTCCCGTTTAATACTCCATTCAAAACGTCTTTACCAATTTCTGTTACCCCTTTACCAATTTCTTTCAGAAAATCTCCCGATGCAACGGCATTATGGACCGGAGTAATAATTGTCAAAGCTAAGGCACAAGCAATTACTTTTAACATTCTTTTCATAAAGTCTAACTATTTTTATATAATTACATTAAGGTATTGAATTCTTTAACATCTTCGGCAGCTATTGGATGTCCGGACGCAGCAGCTTTAGTCCACCAAGTTTTTGCTTGATTAAGGTCTTTCTTAGTTCCTCGTCCATATCGGTAACACCACCCCAACCAATACATGCCATCAAGATTACCCGCTTCGGCAGCCTGCTTGAAGTATGCGAATGCTTGCTTATTATTTTTATTTACTCCATTTCCATCAAGATACATTTTTCCGAGTTTGGTCGCTGCGGTAATATTGCCAGAAGCCAATAAATTAATTTGTTTCTCCAGTTCAGATTCCTTTTTTACCGGCGGTACATCGATTTCCTCGATTTTTTTAGCGGGTTCATTAGACGGTTGTTTCTCAACAGTTGGTGTCTGGTCAGTAATCTGTTGTCTGTCAAGTACGTTAGCAGTGTTAGGGTTTATAGTATTTTTTTGTTCTTTCTCCTCTTTAACTTTCTGTACGGAGGTGGGTATATCTCCCGATTTTGTCTGCTTCGGGTGATCTTTTAGTTCGGAAATCGATGGTTGCTCAGTTACATTCGCTATTTGTACATCCTTAATTACTTCAGCGACATCTTCATTAGCTTCAGTGAGTTTCTTATTTTCGTCTCCTGGACGAAGCCACAGGAATAGTGCTATAGTTACTATCAGACCACCAATAATATATGGTATACGACTTCTTTGTTCAGTGCTTCCTGTTTTAGAATTCGTTTTGGTATCTGATATATTACAGCTATTATGCGGGCGCGATGGGGTTGATACAGTATTGGTGTTGTTTATAATATCATACATGTCGGCGCTTTTGGAAAACTCTTTGGCACCGAACAATCTGAAATAGAGATTCTGAACCGGATTATTCCCGTAGTATAGTGGACGCTTCTTATTGATAAGTTGTGCTAATACTGAAAAGAAATCAGATAGTAATGATGAATAGGACGTACAACCTTTGAGAAATCCTACAGCCGTCTGTCTCAGACTTTCCGAGCCGTTTGCTGCGAAATAATCGTACAAGCAGCCGGCTCCACTTAATAGTGTAATTTGATCCTCTGGATAGTCTGTCCATGCCGTAAGATGTGTAAGTATTCTTTCAGCCTTCTGGTTGTTACCGTTATGCTTATAGGCAAAATAAGTCCAGAATGTCTGCCAGTAACTGTCAAACTTTTTGCACTCGTAGCGCTGGATGCATTTACGAGAATCATAAACAGATAAAGCTAGGTTTGCATAAAATTGTACCTCTTCATCTTCAGATTTGTCCGCGAGTGCGGTAAGCTTATTAAGCAACTCTTTTCCACTGTCATTATGCAACGCATCAATGGCGATACTCAGTGTGATACGATCATTTTTTGACAGAGTGCCGGTTGTCGACAGCTTCTCACGTACAGTATTTTCGATATCTTCAGCTATCGTCTGTTCAAGTTGAAGACGAGATATCATTTCATTAAGTTCTAATCTTGTCTGCCGGTTTATAATAGGTGTTATGATATTTTTTTCACAGAACCTGCGGTATTCTTCACGTCGTTCAGACAAGAGCTTTTCAGTTGCGGCAACTCCGTTGTAGATTACAGTACTGTTCTGATTGACTGTATTATTGTTTGTGGCGTGATGATGGATGTCGTGGGAGTCGGTATGGTTGTCCACATTATTATGCAGATCTTTCACCGCAATCGAACTATGATCGCCTTGTATAAGTGGATTTTTTTTATCGTTGGATTCCATTGTTATTTATTTATCGACTGTCGGCTGTCAATAACCGCCGATAGATACGCATTGAGTTCTCTCTGTTGAGGATTGTGATCAAATTTATTTGATGAAAAGTTCGCTTCCGCAGTTTTTACAGAATTTAGCTTTTATAACATTTTGTTTGCAATTTGGACATATTATTGTCTGAATCTGTGGATTGTCAACATGTAATTGTTGGTGTGTGGCTTTGATTGCATCAACAGTTGTATTCTGCAATTTCTCTTCGTGGTCAAGCACTCTGTCGTATGTACGATCATTCCGATCTTCTTCATGGCGCAGTCTGTCGTTGAGACGTCCGATCTCTTCTTCACGATAACTTATGTGACGTTCTGAGTCGACAAGACGGTTCTTGAGGTTATTGTTGTCATTAGAATATTGGTTGACCTTGTTAGTCACTCCAGCCATTGTGCCTACGATATCTTTCATCGTATTTAACATGTTGTCGCGGTCAGAACTCAGATGGCTGAAGAATCGTTGGTTATCTTCTCTGATGGCACGTTCACGTGCTTCGGCGTCGACTCTCATTTGAGCTTCTCTTATACGGGCATCCTCAATCTGACGCTCTCTCATCTTGTTTTCTGCTTCACTCACCTTGGCGTTGCCGTAGGCATCAGTGAGGTGGCGCTGAGCCTCGGCATCGAGTTTTGCTGCTTGTTCGGCGATAAGTTGGTCAGATGACATCGTGGCACTGATTCGACGTTTTTCAATTTCGATTCTGCTTTGTTCTTCCTGATGGGCGTTCATTGCCTGTGTGAGTGATATTTCGTGACCGTAGTCAACAGTTTTTTCTTCTATTTTACGGAGATGGTCGTTCTGTGCTTTACGCTCATCTTCTTCAGCCCACATGGTAAACATATCCATATTTTGGCGGTTTAAACGCTCCATTTCTTCCACATCAAGACGACGTTTGCGCTCTTCAAAGGAAATATTTAAATCGGCGATATCTCTCTGCTTTTTCAAGTCGGAATAAAATCTATCGTCAGAATATTCATCGGATAATTTCTTTTGTCCGAGATCTATTTTCTGTAGCTCTGTCTCGGTCAATTTGTCGTTTATAGCTGTGTGGCGCGTGTGCTCGTTAACAAGAGTATCTATATTTAGGTCGCCCTTAAGTTTTTCTATCTCAAGCTCTTGTGAATGTGCAAGATTGGCTTTGTCGAGGATGTGGCGATCGTTAGCGAGCGTCTGCTCTATTTTGAGACGTTTCTGTTCCGCGTTGGCAGCTCTTTGAAGAATCATTAGCTCTACAATCGATGAACGGTCGGCTTTCTTCTCAAGTAATTCGTCTCTTAAGGCATCCATTTCGTCATCTTTAATCATGTCGAGACGGGCGATGTCGTTAAGTGCTGCTCTAACTTCATGTTCAGAGGTTGCCTCCCGTATTTTTTTCTGTCGAGACAGTAGCATATAAAATTCATCGACTTCGTCCTCATGGAGTATTTTGTCTTTATTGATATCTGAAAGAGTCTTGTGAAGGTCAAGAGCTGTGCGAGCTTTGTTTATCTGTTTCTCATTTTCAACACCGGCAAGGCGATTTTGGAACTCATTGGTCCGTATTGCTATTTCAAGCTCTTTTTCACTTATATAAAGTTCGTCGGCAACAGCACGCAAACGATCGAACGCAGCATTTGATGAAGTTATTTCACGAATTTGATTAATCGAAGTTCCCGGTACTCGAACATTTGTTATCAGTGCACGACTGATTGCTTCCGATACGCTTGTAGGAATACCGTATTCGTCTATCGTTATATCGCGCAATTGGTTTGTAACAATCGATTTGACCAATGGAGCCATGTAATGTGCTACATTACCACACGTTACGATATTATTATGAATCAGGAATGTGGAGAGTAACATGTCAATATCAGTAATTTTCATTTCCATTGTTAGAGCGACATCGGCAGTCAGATGACGGCACCGAACTTTCATGGGAGCAAACTCTATGTCTCCGGCAGTGTTGACGGAAGCTCCGAAAATGACATTAAATGGTTGATCTGATATAAGATAAACATCAATGTTGGATTGTGGCTTCAGGCGCCGTAATACGTCATCGTATGTTTTAATGCCGGAGTTGTCATGTTGTTTTTCTTCAATGACTTCTTTTACTTTTTTCCCGGTAATAACTTTGACAAGTGAATTTAATACTTTCCGTATATTTCCGAAAAGTCCCTGACAGGATTTCTCGTTAAGTAAATTATCGATATCAGTCCTACTGATGAAATCATACATGCCACCCTTAAGTTGTGCAACCGGTTGTCCGTCAATGTAAATACGGGCTGTAACTCCTTGTTGGATGATAATTCCTGTTACGTTGTCAAGATTTTCAAAGTCTGCGGGACTTATACGCTGAGCTATTACTCCTGGCTGTATATTCCATTGTACTTTGTTTTTCACAACCTCTACCCCGGATGCGTTAAACGCGGCAGTTGTTGCTGAATAAGTGGGATTTGTAACTTTTGTACCGCAATAGATGCAAAATTTTGTTCCGGGATCAAGCTGCGCATGACAATTTGAGCACATAATCTTATTTTCCATACAAAGGAGGTCTTTCTGATATTAATAATTTAAAACTATATTATCGCATTAACTTTTAAAACTAATAACTCGATAAAAACTTTTCCAAATTATATCGGTATCAATTTCAGGGTGTTATAATTTATTTGCAAATATAGTTTTTTTTATTATTAAATCAGCATTTCTCTGTAAAAAAGTCTTGGAAATAGGCTCGGATTATAAGTTGGGACGGGGTTATTCGCCGAGGATGGTGGCGGTGATGTGGCGCTGACCGCCATGATTGCGGAATTCAAGGAGATATATGCCTTGCCATGTGCCCAGATTGATGCGATGGTCGGTGATAGGTATGACCAGTGATGCTCCGGCGATTACCGACTTGGCGTGTGCCGGCATGTCATCGGGTCCCTCATAGGTGTGAAGGTAGTAGGGTGCCCGTTCAGGTACCAACCGGTCAAATATTGCGGCGAGATCGGCTCTCACGTCGGGGTCGGCATTCTCGTTGATGGTGAGTGCTGCCGATGTGTGCCTGATAAGCAGATTGATAATTCCGGTCTCAGGCAATGGCGGCAGACGGCGGGCGATTTCGGCTGTGATGAGATGGGCACCACGCGGCTTTGCTGGTAATTCGATTTCAAGCTGTTTTACCATGGTCGGCTTGAGTTATAGGGTTAGAAACGCAACTTTTTATAAAACTCCCATATCGCCAGTCCGGTTGACACTGACACGTTGAGGGAGTGTTTCGTGCCCTCCTGAGGTATCTCTATGCAGTAGTCTGACATGTTGACCGCGTCGGGATCCACACCATTGACCTCGTTGCCGGCTATGATTGCATAGCGCTTTGCCTTGTCTACGACAAACTCCTGCAAGGCGATACTGCCTTTCACCTGTTCAAGGCAGCACACTGTGTAGCCCTCGGCATGCAGACGGTCTATCGCGTCGGTTGTCGTACTGAAATATTCCCACTCGACCGAGTCTTCGGCTCCAAGTGCAGTCTTGTGTATTTCGGGCGACGGGGGACACGCCGTGATACCACATAACAGGATTTTCTTGACGATAAAAGCATCGGAAGTGCGGAATATCGAGCCGATATTATTCAGGCTGCGTATGTTGTCAAGCACAATAACCAGGGGCAATTTCTCTTTTGCCTTAAACTGCTCGATGTTGTCGCGGTCGAGATCCCAGATAGTCTTTTTCTCCATAAAGCGTTCTTTTCGGCGAATTTACAAAAATTTATCGACATCACTGTTTACAAAAGTTATCAACACACTGTTAATAACTTTGTATTGATATAATAACCAGCACTTTAATTGTAATAAAAGTGTTGATAACCATGTAAAAATTATTTTAATATGCTTGCCCGCGATTTTATCAAGAGAGGTTTGGGCATATGTTAAATAGGGGGTTCTGGATTAGGGAGGGGATAGGTATATACAAAAAAAATTACCCGTCATCACGACGAATAATCTTCTTACCTTAAATCTAATACCATGAAAAACTGATGCAAAGGTAATGGTTTTTATGTTATAAAACATACTTTTGCGCAATAAAAATGATTGATATTAACACAGTTTAACAATCAAAACATTATTCATTGAGGGGAATTAAGCAGTATTACGTTGTGATACTGATGTTTATAAATTCTCGTGCGGTCATAATATTTTCAAAAATATGTACCGCACGAGAATTGGGATTTATTTCATTTCAAGGTATGTGATTCGGTCCATGTCGCCGTAGTCAAGATTCTCGCCCCCCATGCCCCAGATAAACATGTAATTGGAGGTGCCTGCCGCAGCATGAATGCTCCACTCGGGTGACATCACGGCTTGCTCGTTGTGGAGCCAGATAAGACGGTTCTGCTCTTTCTCTCCCATAAGATGGCAGATGGCGTTGCCTTCGGGAACGTTGAAATAGAAATAAGCCTCAACGCGACGGTCATGGGTATGTGCCGGCATGGTGTTCCACACCGAGCCGGGCAGAAGCTCCGTAAGTCCCATCTGCAACTGACAAGGACCTTCTTCAAGCACGTTATTGGTAATGAGCTGATTGATATATCGGTCATTGCTTTCTTCAAGACAGCCGGCATGCATGCGGTTGGCTTTAATCGACCCTTTGCGACCGTCGATAGTGACCAGTTGGGTCTTATATGTCTTGTGGGCGGGAGTGGAGTTGATATAGAATTTTGCAGGATTCTCGGCGTCTTTGCTGCGGAAAGTCACGTTTTTATTGCCGCGACCCACGTATAGGGCATCCTTGAAGTGAAGTTCATAGTCCTTGCCGTCGACACTGACGATCCCGTCGCCGCCGATATTGATCACACCAAGTTCGCGGCGCTCGAGGAAGTATTCAGCCTTAAGCGGATCAATGGTCTCAAGTTGTACCGTCTTAGTGACAGGAACCACGCCACCGAAGATGATGCGGTCGTACATCGAGTAGGTAAGATTGATTTTATCCTGTTCCATTACCCGTGGCATCATGAAACGACTGCGCAGTTGCTCGTTGTCGTAGTGTTTAACGTCGTCGGGATGGCAAGCGCGCATTATAGTGTAGGAAGTCTGTGCCTGCGCCATAGCTGCAGCTGCAATCAGGGCGAAGCTTAATAAGATTTTTTTCATCGTGCTTATGTATTAATTTGTTTTATTCTGTTGTCTGAATTTTATCGGAGCCGGCGTCAATCATAGCATTCCGGTTACGGATAATGTGGATACGGTTCCACCACATCATGCCCATCGTGAGCAATACCAGTATGCCGGCGCCTATCCACTTTAGATTCTCGGTGCACTGATAGATCCCCCATGCAAGAGGACTGGACGCAAAGTCGAGACTGCCTCCTTCGAATCCGTCAGGAATCAACACCGCCGCGTCGCCGGTAGCGGCAAACACGTCTTTTGCAGCAAGTGTAAAGGCGGGGGCGAGACTGGTGACCATATACAAGCCGCCGACAAGCACAATCAATCCGATAATGAATGACCGGAACACGCTGCCTTTGGTGAACGGCAGAATGAGCGGGAACACGTAGAACATGCCCGCAAGAGACGCAAGCGGCAGGAATTGATTGCCCGGCAGAATAACGGCAAGTACTAAAGTGACTGGAATGAGGAGCAGCGATACCACGAGTGTTGTGGGATGCCCGATCACCAGTGCCGGACTCATACCGATGTTAAGCCCGTCGGCTCCTTTGAACCGTCGAGCTATCAGGCTGCGGGTGGCATCGCTGATGGGCTTAAGACCTTCGATAAAGAGGACTGTCACGCGCGGAATCAGTTCCATCACGGCGCCCATTTTGATACCTAATCCGAGTATATAGGGAATATTGTCTACAATCCCGTTCCAGGATGTGCATGTCAGACAACCGATGCCCACACCCACTATAACGCCGAGAAAAAGCGGTTCGCCAAGCAGACCGAATTTCTTTTTCATCCCCTCAGCGTCGATTTCAAGTTTTTCGATACCCGGAATCTTATCAAGTCCCTTGTTGATAATCCAGGCAAAAGGGGCGAAACCCGCGCAAAATGGTTGCGGAAGCGAGATGCCGTCCATGTCTTTGTAGAACGTCTGAAACTTCTTTGCCGTCATGTCGGCAAGTATCAGGGTTATGATGTAGCAGATGATAGCGCCGAAGAAGCCCCAGGCAAGCGAGTCGCTGGCAAAGTATATGACGGCGCCGATAAAGGCAAAGTGCCAGTAGTTCCACAGGTCAATGTTTACCGTGCGTGTGGTCTTGGTGAGCAGCATCAACAGGTTGACACCAAGGCAGACAGGTATGATGAATGCTCCCACAGCGGTGTTGTAGGCGACCGCGGCGGCAGCAGGCCAGCCCATGTCGAACACCTTCAGCTGCAAGTCATAGATGTCGACTACGGTGTTGAGTGCCGGACCGAGAGCCGACGTCAGCAGCGCCGTAACAATCGACAGACCGATGAACCCGACACCGACCTTAAGCCCGCTTCTGAGAGCGTCGCCGAGACGAATGCCGATGCAGACTCCGAGCACCGTAAAGATCACCGGCATCATAACCGCCGCTCCGAGACCGATTATATAACTGAATATCTGTTCCAAAGTCGGGAATGTTTAGCGATTATTAGGGCTGTTTTCCTATGTATGCGAGTATGCCGCCATCGACATACAGTATGTGCCCGTTGACAAAGTTGGACGCGTCAGAGGCAAGGAACACCGCCGGACCCATAAGATCCTCGGGGGTGCCCCAGCGACCTGCCGGCGTCTTGGATATGATGAATGAATCAAACGGGTGGCGGCTGCCGTCGGGCTGCAGTTCACGCAGAGGCGCTGTCTGCTCGGTTGCGATATAACCCGGACCGATGCCGTTGCACTGGATGTTGTGACCGCCAAACTCTGAACAGATGTTGCGTGTGAGCATCTTCAGTCCACCTTTTGCGGCGGCATAGGCGCTGACAGTCTCCCGCCCCAGCTCGCTCATCATCGAGCAGATGTTTATTATCTTGCCGTGTCCTTTCCTAATCATTCCGGGGATTACAGCTTTTGCGCAGATATACGGAGCGACCAGGTCGACGTCAACGACACGACGGAAATCCTCGACAGCCATCTCTTCCATGGGAATACGCTTGATGATGCCGGCATTGTTGACCAGAATGTCGATAGTGCCTACGGTAGCCTCTATGTCAGCGACCATGGCGCGGACAGCCTCTTCGTCGGTGACGTCGCACAGGTATCCTTTGGCGTCGATACCAAGTTCCTTATATGCGGCAAGACCGCGATCTACCGTCTCCTGGCGCGAGCAGTTGAAAACGATTCTGGCACCTGCCTCGGCAAATGCGCGGGCGATGGCAAGACCGATGCCATAGGCGGCACCGGTGACAAGGGCTACTTTGCCCTCGAGTGAAAACTGATTTGTAATCATGGCTGATTGATATATATGCTTGTCGTTCAATGTGTATTAGTGTTAATTCAACCGTTACCGGCGACTTATCTTACTTCAACCTTCAGAGGTGTTCCGAGTTTCTGACCAAACTCCCTGAGATAATCGATCCATGCTTCCAGGTCGGGCATGCCACCCTTGGACCATCCCGAGCCCCACCAGTAGGTAAAGTCAGAGCTGTCGCTGTACACGGCAGGGGCGATGATATGTCCCACAGCATCACCGACGGGCTCTTTCAGCGGCATGTATTCAAACCCTGTACTGCCGGGCGAAACCACGCCTACAAAGATTGTGCCGTTGCCGGCGTTGGCATTGTCAGTCAGGTCAGCGTAGGCAATAAACGCGTCCTCGGGAACCAACACATAGCCATCCGGAGCCGCCGCATGCACCACAATGCCGGGTGCGACAACCTTGTCGGCACTTAGACCCGAGTAGCTGACAGTTGTCTTGTTAAGGTATGAACCCCGGTCGAGTGATATGACTCTTGTTTCGATTACAGTTGAGTCGGCATCCACAATTTTGTCGCCGTATATCAGCTTCACCGTGAAGCGTAGAGGACCGTTGTCGAGTATCTCATAGTCGCGGTAGCAGTAGGGGTAGACGATCTCGCCGTCGTCGTTAATGAGCGCTGCCGTGCCGCCGCCCAATGTCGGACCGACAGCATAGACGTCCATTCCCTCTCCGTGGTCGACATGAAACGAAATACCGTTATCTATGTGATCGTGATAACGCTGATTTATGACCGGATGGCTCACCGACTTGGTCCATATATCGTAGCCGAAAGCTCGTTCGCCCGATTTCTCAAGCGCCGGACCGTAGGCACGATAAGCCGAACGGTCGTTTTCCCACGCCATATCATCCATACGCTCGGGTACAAACCGTCCGTAAACCACTGTGTCGCACGGAGCCGGAGTGCCGCTAACGATAATGTAGCGTGCCTCGCTTTTCGCAGCAACGCTGACCGGAAAAATAATCTTGCCGTCGTAGGTTAACTGATAAGGAATCTCCTCATTATCAGAGCAGAGTATTTTGAAACCGTTACTTAAACCATATTCGCCGATGAAAGCAGTGTCAAGCTCTGTAATCTCTTCCACGCGGTCAAAATCCGCATCGTTTGTAATCGTTATTTCATGTTTCGCGGTGCACGCCCCGACGACAATCAACAGGCACGACATCACCGATCCTTTTACTACTGTTAATTTCATCTGTTAAGTCCGGATTGATTTTAAGGCATGACAAATCTAATAATTTATAGCGACCCGACCAAATTTCGGACATCCGATTCCATCATTTAAAAAACATAATTCCTTCGAGGCAATCCTCCCACCGTGTTATATAAAGTTTGACCCTGCACGAATGGTTCCTGCCGTTTACAGCTCCAACTCTGATGCTCCGCGTCAGTCAACGACAGCCCACCCACTCGCAAGGAGCCAGCATTACATTGTTATCACCTTTTTTCAGATGAAGCGCCAAGATGATCAAGGCATTGTAGGCGACGGAAGAATAATATGTCGCACATGGATTTACCTGTGCAGGAAGCCCTGCGCAGATTTAGAGCCCTCAAACGAGGTCAGAATCCAAACACCATAACAAGCGGAATGCACATTTGAAACTTTACGAAAGCCCTCGAAAGAAGCATCTCAATTTCTTTCAGTGGCTTTTTTCAGGTTGTTAATGAGCCAA
>CAYTWG010000007.1:0-53621 GCA_964442005.1 uncultured Bacteroides sp.
CTTTGCCTGGCGGGGATGCTCCTCGAGATAATTGCGCAGGGCCTCGCTGACGGCGGTCTGAACGGCGCCCATCACCTCGTTGTTGCCGAGCTTGGTCTTGGTCTGGCCCTCAAACTGAGGTTCCATCACCTTGACCGACACAACAGCGGTGAGACCCTCGCGGAAGTCATCGCTTGCAATGTCGACCTTGACCTTTTCAAGCATCTTGTTGTCCTCGGCATACTTTTTCAGCGTAGAGGTCAATCCGCGTCGGAAACCGGTAAGATGTGTACCGCCTTCGATTGTATTAATATTGTTGACGTAGGAATATACGTTCTCGTTGTAAGTGTTGTTGTAAGTCAGAGCGACCTCGACAGGTATTCCCTGACGCTCAGTATTGAGATGGATAACATCGTTAATTAACGATTCCTTATTTGAGTCGATATACTCTACAAATTCGCTCAGACCATTAGCCGAGAAGAACACTTCTTTCTTGGGATTGCCCTCGGAATCAATCTGCCGCATATCAGTAAGTGTCAGTGTGATACCGGCATTCAGGAATGCAAGATCACGCAGACGGTTGGCAAGAGTATCATAGTCATATACTGTGACTGTGAAAATCGATGCATCGGGACGGAATGTGATTGACGTACCGGTTGCCTTACTCTCACCCTCTACACGGAGCTCAGTTGTCGGCTTACCGCAGGAATATTCCTGGACATAGCACTTACCGTTACGGTGAACCTCGGCACGCAGATAAGTTGACAGCGCGTTAACACAGGACACACCGACACCGTGCAGACCGCCCGAAACCTTGTACGATCCCTTGTCAAACTTACCTCCGGCGTGAAGCACGGTAAGGACAACCTCAAGAGCGCTCTTGTGTTCCTTCTCATGCATGTCGACGGGGATGCCTCGACCGTTATCGATGACAGTTATTGAATTATCGGCATTGATAGTGACATCGATATGGGTAGCGTATCCGGCAAGAGCCTCGTCGATAGAGTTGTCTACTACCTCATATACAAGGTGATGCAAACCTTTAGCGCTGATATCGCCAATGTACATAGCAGGACGTTTACGCACAGCTTCCAAGCCCTCGAGGACTTGGATATTACTGGCGCTATATTCCTCTTTTTCTTCTGACATAATGTATCTTTTTCTATTATTTCGTTCGTTTTCTAAGCAATGAGTCAAGCTGATGCGCTCGTTCCCATTTACGCTACAAAAATACAAAAAAATACTCTATAAAGCAAATTTTTCCGATGTCCGTTTTAAGCCCTTATTTGATACAACACACAATTATCACTAATTACGCGGCAACACGACTTACGACTGTCGGGAATCATCCTACCGGCTGCATCGCCACCGATAACAAAAAAGCCACCGGAACGGGATTTCATGTCATAACCGTTCCGGTGGCAAACGATATAAATCATGCAGACTGCTTACTTTGCATCGGCAGGAATTTCGATTCCCTCAGACTTAGCCTTTTCCTCCATACGCTTGATACGTGCGTCAAGATCGGGATGAGTCGAGAAAAGTTGATTGAGCTTACTGCTCTTCTGCGCGCCGGCTTCCTCCTGAAGCTGCTTCAGGCGACGGAACGACAATGCCATCGACCAAGGGTTCTTACCGCCGTTCTTTAGAAATTCATAGCCGTAATCATCGGCGTCACGCTCCTGCTTTTGGGAATAGTTAGCATTGACAAGAGCTTCTCCAAGACTGCCGAGCTGCGAGTCGGTTAGAGCGGCTGCCTTGCTACCGGTCGATGCGATTCCATCCTTCAGAGCCGATGTGAGGAGAGCTGTGCGGAATGCCTTCTTCGAGTCCTTGTGAGCCACATGTCCCACCTCGTGACCGATAACGCCGAGCAACTCTTCATCACTCATAATGTCCATCAGTGACGAAAATACACGTATGCTGCCGTCGGCACATGCAAATGCATTTACATCAATCACATCATATACTTTAAAATTCAAGGGCACACCTTCCACTTCAGTGAGACCCTCAGTAAGTTGTTTCAGACGGATTGTATAGGGATTGTCATCGCCACATACCGGATTGTTTTTATCCATCCAATCGATATATTCCTTCACATAGTCAGCCATCTGCTGATCGGTGAGCGTTGCTGCTTTTGCCGCCTTTCCAAGACCGCTTGCCGCCTTTTCAAGTTTCTTCATGTTGAACTGAGCCGAAACGTTCTGACCGGCTCCGATAAAACAAGCAATTACTGTCAAGAGTGATATTAACTTTTTCATATTCTGAATTTAGATTTTTACTTAAGGTCGTTTCTGTTGTTGAATAATTCGGACGCAAAATAAATTAAAAAAATCCATTTATGCATATTTTAGTTCAGTTTTTTCAATAAAAATTGCATACTTTTGTATTTGAAATTACATCTTTGAATTGCCCACTGCTTAATGACAGCTATCCGAATCATTGCAATATTATTGATAATTGCGCTTACCGGCGGAACGATTGCTTTATATTCCATGACCCTCGTATCATGGTGGCTACCGGTTGCGGTAAGTGTCATCTTCATGGCTATTGCACTAATAATCATATTGAAGAGCAGCCATACCGGAGAAAAATCCCGGCTTACATGGCTTGACAAGGGATGCATCACGATTGGAGCTGGCATAATCGCTTCATTTATGATGCTCGGAGTCAACTATGCGTTTGCCGACAACGACAGCACGCACACCGAGGATGCTGTGATCACTCAACTTTTTAAGAAAAATCATCAGCGCTATCGCCGCACAGGACGCGGTCGAATGATTGCAACCGGAGAAACCTACAAGAGCTATCACATTGTCTTCGCCATGTCCGACGGAAGGACAAAGGAACAGCAACTGACTGCGCGGCAATATTCAGGATTGCATGTTGGCGATACTTATCGTGTCAATGTAAGTGACGGATTTCTCGGATTTCCGGTTATAAAACGTTAAACATACGGTCCGGAGCATCACTTTTTACCCATACCTCTTTCAGGAGAGGATAGAAGTGACTACCTTTGCACCACATTTTTAACATACATTATTGTCGAGTGCTTGCTACCTCGTTAAAAACAAGACCAATGAAAAAACAACTTTTCACCCTACCCTACCTTTTGCTGACAGTTATCTTTGTAGTCTGTCTCATCGTTTCCAACTTAACCGAAATAAAAGTCATCGACGCCGGATGGTTCACACTGACAGCCGGAGTCATCGTGTTTCCGATATCCTATATTATTAATGATTGCGTTGTCGAGGTCTACGGTTTCAGCAAGGCACGCTTCATGATATGGCTTGGATTTGCCATGAGTCTTTCTGTCGCACTTCTGCTCCAACTCGCAATATGGCTACCCGGCAGTCCTGAATGGACAGGACAGGAAGCTATGGAAATGACCTATGGGGCTGTACCTCGCATAATGGTAGCAAGTTTCACTGCGTTCCTGTGCGGCTCTATGGTCAACGCCTACGTAATGAGCCGGATGAAGGCTCAATCGGGAAACCGGCGTTTCTCAATCAGAGCCATCGTTTCAACTCTATGGGGAGAAGGTATCGACTCGATAATATTTTTCCCGGTTGCATTTGGTGGCATACTCCCTGTCAGTACTATTGTATCCCTCATAATCACTCAAGCACTGCTTAAGACATCCTATGAAATTATAATCCTCCCTGTGACCGTCAGAGTAGTGAGACGTCTTAAGAAAATCGAAGGTCTTGACGTGACCGACCGCGATATTTCATATAGCTGGTGGAAAATTAACGAACTGTAAATACCTTTAATATTTATGACCCTACAAATCGATACCGTGTGGCTTGACCTGGATGACACCTTGTGGGACTTCCATGCCAACTCCCGAGCCACACTCGCCACTTTATACGATACCGAACGGCTTGATCAATGGTTTTCTTCGCCCGAAAACTGGCGTGACTGCTATGAGAGACACAATCATGCCCTATGGGATCAGTACAACCGCGCCGAGGTCACAAAGGAATTTTTGATGATCGAACGTTTCCGTCGTCCGCTGGTCGAAGGAGGATGCCCCGAAGAGACGGCTGAAACCATGCAGCGCACTCTCGACAAGCTCTACTTATCACGACTTGGAGAATGTGGAAAACTTGTACCGGGTGCATTGGAACTACTGAACTGGCTTAAAGAGAACGGCTACCGCACAGGTGTCCTGAGCAATGGATTTGTCGAAGTTCAGCACCGCAAGCTCCATTCATCAGGTGTCGACCACCTGATCGACTGCGTTGTGCTGAGTGATGAAATCGGTGTCAACAAGCCGGCACGCCAACTGTTTGACTATGCACTTGAAAAGAGCGGAACGACAGCCGATAAATCACTTCTCGTCGGTGACAATCCGTCGACCGACATCGCCGGCGCTGTAAATGCCGGCTGGCATGCCGTATATTTCAACCGTGACGGAATGTCGGCTCAGCTTCCGGCTCCACTTTGTGACCACGTGCCCGAGATCAAATACCTTGACGAGGTGATTCCGTTATTAACGGCTGTCAGACAAGAAGATCATAATTGAAGTTCCCCCTTGCCCTGACGCACAATTTCGGGCGATGACGATTCGGTACAGTCGACTACTGTCGAAAGCGTGTTCAGACAGTCACCTGCATCTACAAAATAATCAATCTCATTCTCGTAACGGTCAGCAATCGTCTGTACAGGAACCGTATCAAAGTCATCTCCGTCCCATTCGACAGTGGTTGACAGCAATGGATTGCCGAGCCTGCGGGCAAGCTCCCGGGCTATTTCATTATCAGGGACTCTAACTCCCACCTCACGGCGCCCCTTAAACACTTTGGGCAGACGCGGAGACGACGAAATGATAAATGTGAAAGCCCCGGGCATGTTACGGCGCAAAAGCGGAAACACCCGATTGTCAATCATCGCATACTCGCTTGCCTGAGAAATGTCACTGCACACGATCGACAGATGTTGTTTCTGAGGATTAAGACCCTTCAGACGACATATTTTCTCTATCGCACGATTGTTCATCGCGTCACACCCGATAACATACATCGTGTCGGTTGGATAAATAATTATATCACCTTCTTTCAATGCCTTGACAAGCAGGTCTATATAATTGTCATTAATGCTTGATTCATACATCCTGAGGGTTCTCATCTCTGTTGATTTATTAAAAATTATCGGAATGTTCTTATTCTGATATCGGTAGCCGCGGCATAGGTCTCGAGCAACCTGACGGTTTCGGCAATAGTGTCGGCTTCGTTCATCTCTTCGCGGTAGATGTTGATACACATGACGATATTACGTGTCGACAGTTCCATTTTTGTACGCTCGTGGTCACTCGTCGGTGTCCCGATGACACCCGCCGCATCACGATAAGCCGGCATGTGGGCGATATTAAGGACACCACGACCTATTCCTTCAAACTCATCCCCTTCTCCGGCGACCGACAGCGTTATCGTGTCTCCTTGTATTTTATCTCCGTCAAAGCCACCTATCGAATATCCTGTCTTGAGCGACAACAGATTGACGAGATCGACAAGCGCATCAATGCGATATAGGTTCATACCCTTGACAAGTCTGCGGCACATCGACTCGCACGAAGGACGGTAGCGGTTGGGCTCTTTCCCGAGCGCCTTATATGCGGCTCGTGTACCGGCTATTCCGGGACGCTTGTTAATGTCGGAAATCTCGAGCAGACTGCGCAGACTCTCGCCGGTGCGTTCGATCTCTTGCCAGAGCGCGTCGGGGGTAGGCGCATTGACGACCACCGCCTCGATTTCTATCATGCGGTATCCGGGAGCGGCTTTTCTTATTTCATCACTGATTATTATTTCCATCGTGGAGCAAAAATAAATATTTTGAATGTAATATCATAGCTTGCGCGAAAAAATTTAATTACCTTTGACATGTAATTTCAACTGTTTCAATAATCCATGACTTCAAATCGTAAATTCAGACTCGGACTACTGCCCCAAATCATTATATCGATAGCCCTTGGTATCGGTGCCGGATACATCCTGCCCATGTGGGCGGCACGCTCGTTTATGACGTTCAATGCTGTATTCAGTCAGTTCCTCGGATTCTGCATCCCGCTTATCATAATAGGATTTGTAGCCCCGGCAATCGCCGACATAGGCAGTCGTGCCGGAAAAATGCTTGCAGTGACAGCCGCACTCGCCTACATAGCCACCATCCTTGCCGGTCTGCTGTCCTACTTCACTGGAGCGACACTGTTTCCGTCCATGATACAGCCATCGGAGTACCTTGCGACAATCGCCGACAACGACGCGGCTGTAAAACCGTTTTTCACAATCGAGATGCCTCAGATCATGACTGTAATGTCAGCTCTCGTGCTCTCCTTTCTGCTCGGTCTCGGAGTCTCGCAGCTAAAAACCGATTCCCTCAAAAACGTGCTCAACGACTTCCGGGATGTCATCTCGCTTGTCATTACCCGAGCCATTATACCGCTGTTGCCGCTATATATCTTCGGGATATTCCTCAACATGACTATGACCGGAATGGTAGGTACCATATTGCTTACTTTCATGAAGATTATAATTGTCATATTCGGAATACACATTTTTGTACTCATATTTCAATACTGCGTAGCTGCGCTTTTCTCTCGACGCAACCGCAATCCCATTAAGACCCTATGGACAATGATGCCAGCCTACTTCACCGCGCTCGGCACTCAGTCATCTGCCGCAACTATTCCCGTCACACTGAAACAATCCATCAAGACTGGTGTCGACGAGGATGTCGCCGGATTTGTGATTCCGCTCTGCGCCACTATCCACATGTCGGGAAGTACGCTGAAAATCGTGGCTTGTGCACTTGCCCTGATGATAACTCAAGGAATGCACTATGACCTGCCCATGTTTGCCGGATTCATCGCCATGCTCGGAATAACCATAATAGCAGCCCCGGGAGTCCCCGGAGGAGCAATAATGGCGTCGCTCGGACTCCTTTCATCGATGCTTGGATTTACCGAAGCTGATAATGCAATGATGATAGCTCTATACATCGCAATGGACAGTTTCGGTACAGCATGCAACGTGACCGGCGACGGTGCGATCGCCATAATCGTAAACCGTTTTTTCGGCAAGAGCAACCGGCAATATCTCGGTGATATTCAAGATATTGCGTAATCTTGTATTATTTTTTACATTTTTACTGTAACATTTACCATCATGTTTGCGTCTATTATATGAAATGGAACGCGAACAGTTTGAAAAACTTGCCCGGAGCTACCGCTCGACAGCTGCCGATGTTGCCCGACGCATTGTCTGTGACAATGACGTCGCTGAAGATATTGCGCAGGAGGTGTTCCTCAAACTTTGGAACATCAGGGACTCTCTTTCCGACTATCGCTCTCCTGAATCACTGATCGTAGTGATATCGCGCAACATGGCTGTCGACTATCTGCGGCGACTGCGCCCTGACAATGTCTCGGTCGACGAGATTGAACATCAAGCAACCGACATATCGCCGGAGGATCAAGTCATAGCGACCGAGATCTCGGAAGAACTGGACCGCATACTCGCCTCCCTGCCTGATGCCCAGCAATCAATTTTGCGCATGCGCCACATCGATGGCATGGAGACTACGGAAATTGCTGCGACAATAGGCAGCTCAGAGGGTGCTGTCAGGGTAGCCCTCTCACGCGCCCGCCATCGTGTTAAAGAACTTTTTTTAAAGAACCGTATATAATTATTATAAGGAATAATACAATGTCTCGACTTAATGACCAGAATGCACGACAGCTCCTTAAGCTGTTTCTTGACGGTGAAACATCGATCGCTCAGGAGAAACAGCTCTACGACTATTTCTCACGCAGAGACCTCCCCGCTGACATGGAAGACTATCGGGAGATGATGTCATGGTATGCTTCTCTATCCGTTGATAAAAAGGTCTCGCGGATCAGACCTCTGCAACGTTTCGGTTTCAAATGGATTTCAGTCGCTGCTGCGGTTGTACTCCTGCTTGCCGTCGGACTCCCGCTATACCGTGACTACGAGATCAGACAAAATCTATATGCCGCCTATGAAGGCAGCTATATCATACGTGACGGTGTGAAAATCGATAATATTCCGGCTATTATCGACCAGCTGCTCGAGGCTGAGGACTTCGCGTCGTCACTCACCGAAACATCAGCTGTGACCACCGATGCCATCATTGACGAACTGTGCGGCTCAATACCCGATGCCCAGACACGTATGCTCGTGCTCAATCAGTTAAAACAGCAATAAAAGAATTTATCATCAAATATATCCCCGACACATTTTTTTACATTAAAACGATGAAACATATCCGATTCATTATCCTTGCAATTATCTCGATATTCGCAATCTCAGCCGTCGCTAATCCTAAAATCGATAAAATCGTAAAAGAGCTGGAGAAAATGAAATCAGTAGATGTAACGTATTCTGAGAAACGAAATCCCAGTACCAAGGATATAGCCTATGCGACCTATCTGATAAAATTCTCTAATACATCCAAGGCGAAGGAATTACTCGAAATTTTCAAGAAGGAACGAGAAAATTCAGTGGAAGCGACCAAGACCAAGGACACTTATACCATAACATTCATAACCAATGATGTAAAAAGCACTTACGTCCTTATCGAAAAGGAAAATGGCAACTGGATACTGTCAATCGTGAGACAACATCTCGGCTATCATCTGTCAGAGACGCAACAATACAATAATAATAACAATGAATATGATGATGCGCTGGCAATGCAGTCGCGCATCAATTTCATCTTACAGGATGTCAATCAGAGATTTGAAAATCTCGATTTTGCTACTGATGATTTCAACTCTATAATGAATGATATCAATATGAGAATCATGAGAATCGAGGATACATGCCGGGAATTTCTCGAATGACATTTATTGGCGGCACCCACCTGCCGGCAACTTATATAAATAGTATATACTAAATATCAATAATAATTCTGAGCTCAATAAATTTAGGTTAATAATGTCGTCTGCTATTCTGTGACAGAAGGGCAGGCGATTGCGTCATATACCCTAAAAGCATTGTATTAATAAAAATTAAAAAATTTATACCGGTTAATATAATTATTGCGCTGGAGTGTTGTATCTTTGTAAAATCAATAAATAACACTCATGAAATCATTTGAAGAATTAGGAGTAAGCGAATCGTTGTTACGTGCCATTACCGAGATGGGCTACGAATCGCCCATGCCCGTGCAGGAAAAGGTGATCCCTCATCTTCTCAGCGAGCACAACGACGTAGTAGCACTTGCACAGACCGGTACAGGCAAGACGGCAGCTTTCGGGCTGCCGGTACTTCAGCGTATTGACGCATCAAATCGTAAACCGCAGGCTCTTATTATTGCTCCGACACGTGAACTCTGTCTACAGATAGCCGGCGACCTTGCCGACTATTCCAAATATTTACCGGAAATCGAGGTTCTGCCCGTCTACGGCGGTTCAAGTATCGAGAGTCAGATACGTTCCCTGCGCAACGGTGTTCAGATTATCGTAGCAACGCCGGGACGTCTTATCGACCTTATAAACCGTGGCGTTGTGAAACTCGATGACGTGCACACTGTCATTCTTGACGAAGCTGATGAGATGCTCAACATGGGATTCCTTGATTCAATCAACGAGATTTTGGAACATGTCCCCTCTGACCGCAAGATGCTTATGTTCTCGGCTACAATGCCACAGGAGATCGCGCGTATCGCAAAAAAATATATGCATGACCCCGTAGAGTTTGTTATAGGAACACGCAACGAGGGAGCCGCCAATGTGCGCCACATCTATTATATGGTCAACGCACGTGACAAATACCTCGCGCTAAAACGTATCGCCGACTACAATCCCGAGATCTATGCTATCATCTTCTGCCGTACGCGACGTGACACTCAGGAAATAGCCGACCAGCTCATACGCGACGGATATAATGCCGACGCTCTTCATGGAGACCTCTCGCAGCAGCAACGCGACATTGTGATGAAAAAATTCCACGACCGCGTCATAAGACTGCTTGTCGCCACTGACGTAGCTGCACGAGGCATCGATGTCGATGACCTCACGCATGTAATCAACTATGGTCTGCCTGATGACACTGCCGTCTACACTCACCGCTCGGGTCGTACAGGACGCGCCGGAAAAACCGGTATATCAATAGCCATAATCCACTCACGCGAAAAAGGTCGTCTCAAAGAAATCGAACGCATCATAGGCAAGAAATTCGAGCGTAAGGACGTGCCGTCGCCCAACCAGATTATAGAAAAGCAGTTGTATCATCTTGCTGACCGCATCGAGCGCGTAGAAGTTGACGATGAAGAGATGAACCGTTACGTGCCGGGCGTCATCAAGAAACTCGGATGGCTGTCTAACGAGGATCTTATCAAACGTGTACTTTCTCTGGAGTTCAAGCGCTTGCTTGAATATTACAAGGATGCTCCCAACATCGATTTTATCGACGAGAAACCGTCTAAAGGGAAAAAGAAAAACGACCGTCCTAAAAACGACACCGAGAAAGACCGACGCACGGCAGAGAAAGGTATGGAACGAATCTATGTCAATCTCGGAAAGCGTGACGGCTTCTATGCCGGAAATCTCATTGACATGCTCAACCACAATATTCCGGGACCGCGTGTGGACGTAGGTCGTATTGATCTTCTGCCCGGCTACTCATTGTTTGACGTGAAGAAGAAAGATGCCGCTCGCATTGTATCGGCACTCAAAGGCACTGACTTTGTTGGCAAACGAGTTTACAGCGAGATAGCTGATCCCGAGAAAGATTATGCCAAAGCATCGACCCGTAAAACACGTGATGCGGCAACCGAAAGCACTGACTCAGGATTTGAGTATTTCATGAAAAAAGGTAAAGGAGGTAAAAAATCCCGTAAATGAGTTAACCCGACATATCTGATATGAGAAGACTTCTCTTAGCAACAGTCCTTACAGCAGCCGGTCTGACAGCCGGAGCCAAATCACTCCCCACGGCGGCGGAAGCTTTTGTCTCGGCGCCACGCGACGTACTTATCCTTGTCGACTCCTTGACCAGGCTCGACATGATCGACTATTTCAACAGCGGATCGCTCACACCTTCAAGTAACAAGCTTGAGGGAAACAGTAGGGTAACGGCGCTCTCACCCGAGACACTTACATACCGGACATCTGACGCTGCCGAACACACCATAGCGATGCTTGAAGGCAAGCGCCGCGACTATATTATGCTGATAAGCACCATGTTTCTACCTGCTGCCGACAGCGAGCTCCGGTTTTTCACGCCCGACTGGACTGAAATCGATCCACAGACATTGACATCGATATTCAACTATCCGACTCTAAAAGACTGGATAAAGCCTGAATACAAGAAATTCATGCCTGATATCGAGAACGTTATACCGTTTGTTTCTGCAGCCTACACCTATGACCCGGCGACAGAAACCATGACAGTTACAAACTCGCTTGAGACATTGTTGTCCGATGAAGACTATAAAATGGTCAAGGATAAATTGTATCCTTCGATTGTCTATCGCCGGAATAATAAAGGAAAGTTTGTACGCATACAGAACTGATGCCCGCAATGACTGACTCGCTAACCCTTCTGCAACTCAATCAGCGCATAGCCTCGCTTATATCTGACCCGTCAACTCAGAACGTATGGATTACCGCCGAGCTCAGTGACGTCGCTGTGAGAGGCGGTCACTGTTATATGGAACTATTGCAGAAAGATGAACGTGGTCTCCAGGTTGCAAAGGCTCGTGGTGTGATATGGGCTAACAATTATGCCCGCATAGACATGGAGTTCAGCGCGGCGACAGGGCAGCGGTTCACGACAGGACTGAAACTGATGGTGCGTGCATCGGCTTCAATGCATCCGGTCTACGGACTGTCGCTCGTCATAACAGCCGTGAATCCCGACTATACGATGGGCGACCTCCTGCGTCGCCGGCGCGAGATACTTGAACGGCTGCACCGTGAGGGCATCCTTGATATGAACCGTCAGTTACAATGGACCGATGTCCCGTTGCGCATCGCCGTCATATCGGCTCCGGGTGCCGCGGGATACGGCGACTTTATCAACCAATTGTACCACAATCCTTCACGGCTGCGCTTTACTACCAGGCTGTATGAAGCTGTCATGCAAGGCGAACGTGTTGCTCCCTCTGTGATAGCGGCTCTTGACCGCATTGCTGCCGAAAGCGACAACTGGGACGGAGTCGTTATAATACGCGGTGGTGGTGCGACAAGCGACCTTTATGGATTTGAAAGCTATGATCTCGCTGCCAATATCGCACAGTTCCCCCTCCCGGTGATCGTAGGAATCGGTCACGAAAGAGACATCACTCTGCTTGACTATGTCGCCAACATGAGGGTAAAGACACCGACCGCAGCTGCTGAGTGGCTTATTTCCCGAGGAGAGGCGGCTCTCTCGTTTTTACAGACTGTCGGTAATCGCATTTTACAAATTGCACATGATCACCTGTCGGGACATAAAGAACAATTGTCCTATTTCAACGGTCTGCTTCCCAACGCGGCGACCGGGGTCCTACAACGGTCATCCGCAAGACTTCAGTCAGGAGCAATGGCTCTCGCTTCGGTCAGCGCCAGACGCATCGCGCCGCTGATGGCTCGACTTGATCTCACGGCAGAAACCATGCAACAGGCTTGGACAACTCAGCGCCAGCGTCGTCTCGACCGCTTGACAGCGATGGAAGATATGCTCAGTGCCCTATCGCCTGAAGCCGTATTAAGAAGAGGTTATTCAATCACCCGGGTCAACGGAAAAGTCTTGACATCGGCTGACAGTATTCATCCGGGAGACACCGTCAGCACACAACTCGCAAAAGGCAATTTCTCTTCAAAAGTCATTTAACGCAAACCATAAAAATCTCAATCATAATGGAATTTACTCCTGTAGCTCAACTATCATATAATCAAGCCGTAGCCGAACTCGAATCTATACTGCGCATGATGCAGAGCGATGAATGTGACATTGATCGCCTCGCTGCATTCACACGCCGCGCCACCGAACTCATTGCCGAGTGTCGTAAACGCCTGACGGCAACCGACGAGGAACTCCGCACTATTCTCGCTCAATTGGAAAACTGAAAATCATTTTTTGCGACGACCGCGCGGAGGTCGCAACTTTTTCGCCGCCGCCCTATACCGGTCGGCTTCTTCTTCGTCGCCAATATGCTCATACAGATCGGCAAGACGATCATAGACGGCTGACTGCCGGGAATCATTTTTTAGAGCGACAAGATACCAGTTCAATGCCTCATGGAGTTCGTCGACCTGCATGTACAGTTCTCCGAGCATGAACGCAGCATCATAATCATCCTTATTGACTGTCATAATCCTGTGCAGGTCAATAAGCGCATTGTCAAGATCACCAGTCCCTGCCCGCGCGACGGCTCTGTTATACAGTGCCGGAACATAGTCGGGTGATATCGAGAGTGCTTTTTCAAAATTAGCGAGAGCTGCATCATTATCATGTCCGCTCTTGATACACTCCTTCCCCATCGCTACATACTCATCGGCAAGACGGCGAAACCGCGAGGCACATTCCTCAAGCTCTTCCTTCAACCTTACATTCTCGGCGTTAAGCGTGTCAATCACGCTCAACTTGCGTTTCAGCAACCTCACCGCCGACGGCATGACAAGAACATTTTTTCTGACAAGTGCTCTTGCAAAATCATCCACTGCGCCCGACGTGTCACCATTGTCAAATTTGATCGATGCCTGGCGGAACATCTCATCGACACGAGCATACTCTATCGCGTCAGACACTGCCTTTTCGTCATTAAACATACGGCTGAAATCGACAATTGATTGATTGACGAAAATATCGCGTGCCGACAATGGTGATTTCAGTGTCAACCCGTCTAATCCCGTACAGCGGCTGAGCGCAACATAAGACTGACCGCTTGAAAACGCGCCCCTGCCCAGGTCAATTATAACTTTATTGAACGTGAGCCCCTGACTTTTATGGACAGTCAGTGCCCATGCAAGCCTGACAGGATATTGTGTGAACGTGCCTATAACATTTTCGATAACACGCTTTGACTTCTCATCATATTTATACTCGACATTTTCCCACACTTCAAGCTCGACGACATGACGTGCCCCCGATTCAAGCTCTATTTCAAGTCGGTCAGGAGTTGCCGTGTGGACTCGTCCGAGAGTTCCGTTAACCCAACGCTTGTTACGGTCATTACGGACAAACACGATCTGAGCCCCGACCTTTAATGTCAGTTCTTTCTGTGTAGGTAGCGAATTTTCAGGGAAATTATCTACGATTCGCCCTTCATATATTATCTCGGGCGTCTTGAGTCGGAACAGATGTTCATCATTGATTGAGTCGACCATATCCCGGCGCGCGGCAAGTGTCATTACAAAGTCATCCACGCCGCACGATGCCGCCGGGTTGACACACATCCTCAACCTATTAAGATCATCAAGGGTAGGACGACCCATCCTGACACGATCGAGCAGAGAGATGAACATATCGTCGCGCTGACGATAGATTTTCCGCAGTTCTATGGGTATCAATCTGACATTTTGAAAAGCATGTGCGGAAAAAAAGTACGGGTTGGGATAATGCATCGCAAGGAGATCACGCATGTCGGAAGTCACTACCGGCTCGAGCTGAAAAATATCACCCACGAGCAGAAGTTGTTTACCTCCGAACGGTTCCCTCATATTACCCGAATAGACTCTTAGAACTTTGTCAATGAAATCAATGATATCGGCACGCACCATCGAAATCTCGTCAATGATTATCAGATCGAGATTCTTGATGAGCTTGGCATGTTCCTTAGGATATTTCAGGCGTTCGCGCAGACGTCTGACCGCAAAATCAGGGTCATCGGGAAGCAACGGTTTGAACGGTATGCGGAAAAAAGAGTGCAACGTTACGCCCCCTACATTGACAGCAGCAATACCTGTCGGAGCAAGGACAACATAACGTTTACGCGTATGTGCCGTGATATATTTCAGAAAAGTCGACTTACCCGTGCCCGCCTTTCCTGTCATGAATACACTCTGGCGCGTGTGCTGCACAAGATTCCACACGTTCTGAAATTCGCGGTTGTCAAGATCAATATGTTCTGAGCTATCGTTTACCATCAATGCAAAATTACTCATTTTATTTTAAACCGACAGCCGGTGATATATACAAAAAGCGCGTAACCGATACAGGATACGCGCTTTGATTATACTTTTCAAATATACTATTCCGATTATCAGAACTTATAGCCGAGCGTGAGGACAATATTATTATGATTGGTCTCAACTCCGGCTGAAGGTGACTGCTGCCATCCCGATTCTTCAAACGGGCTGAATGCATGATACGTGCTTTTACGATTTTTATGGACATAGGCTGCATCGACATAGAAGCCGCCGAACCGATAACCGAGACCGCAAGTTACATACTGTGTGGTATTGTCAAGCGTGTAAGCCGGATTGGTCCCTGATGTATAGACATAGTCCATGTCACGTTCGATGCCGTTCTGCTGGTTTGATGTCGAGTAGCTATAACCGGCTCGCAAACTGAACTGAGGGGTTACTCTTAATTCGGCACCAAGACGCAATGTATTGGCTGCTTTGAAATAAGTCTTGACATCATCAGTCACATCTTCAAGTTTATCGTATGTTCCATAATTGTTCTGGCTGGAGACTGACATATTGTTATAGGCGGTGTATTCATAATCGCCACTGATAATAAATCGGCCTCCAATGACACCTGCCGCGCTGACAATCATACGCCAGGGAGTCTTAAGTTTCCAATTATAATAAGCGTCGTCAGTCCAATAATCAGTTGAAGGATATTCCCAGTCTGATCCTGAATTTCCCGAAGAATGGAGGTACGAGGGAGCATAAGAATAGTTAACCTCTCCGTAATAAGACTGCGAGAGTGAGTACCAGGTCGGAGTGTGAATGGCAAAACCGAGACGGAACTCGTTAATAGGCTTGAATATAAGACCAAACTTCATATTGAAACCGCTACCTGATGTCACCGAATGGTTTGACAAAGCGTTATAAGCATTGCCATTGGTAGTTCCATCGGCATCTTTATTGGGAATGCGTGCATCGGTCAACTGTTCGTCATAAAAAGCTTCCTGAGAGAAATCAATATCGGTGATCCCGAATCCTACACCCCAGTAGACTACATTGGAAATATTTCCTCCGAAGTTGATCGAATACTCATCGACATGTCCGCGTTCCCTGACAGAAAACTCGGCATCGCCGGTAGTCCCGTTCTTAAACAGTCCGTTGTAATCGCTTGAATCTCCTATCGGGTTAATCATATATGAGTTATATGCAAGGATACTGAGCCAGTCACAATCGGAATCCTGGAAGGGATTATACCCGTATCCTTGTTCTCCTTTCATCGGCTCATAAAGCTGCCCGGGAGCATAGCCGTTTGAGAAATTGGCTATATAGTTAGACATCGAAGTAGACAGAGAAGGAAACGCACCATGATATGTACGATTAAACGATGCTACCCGGGAGTAGGATGCACCCCATGAGAACGTTGGCATTGTCTCGCTGTCAAGATGAATTGTCCCGACATACCCGAAGTTATTACAGAAAAAATGAGTATCGGAGTCGGAGAAACTGCCGCCGGGTGTTGTAGCCGTCGACTTAGTCATGTCGATATCAAGGGTGACACCTATTTCACTACTACGATATACACCGATACCGGCAGGATTCTGATTAAGAGTTGATATATCACCGCCTAAGGCTCCAAAAGCTCCACCCATGGACATGAAACGTGCCGTACCGCGAAGATCTGATGCCGATAACTGATAGGCATTTATAGCGCTCTGTCCCATCATCATAAAAGGCAACGATGCAAGAGCCATTGTTATAATCGTCTTTTTCATACTGAGGATTCGTTGAATTGTGAAGTCTAAAAATAATTGTCATCGGCGACCCGAACGACCGCCTCCGCCACCACCGCTGCTACGGCTGCCTCCGCCGCTGAAGCCACCGCTACTGCTGCGGCTTCCGGAGCGGGTCCCACTGTTGTAGGACGGACGACTGCTGTTATTGTTATTATTATTGTAACTGTTGTTATTGCGGCGTGTACTGTTACTACCGTTATTATAGTTGTTATCGCGGTTGCTATTGTGCTGTCCGCTGCTTACTGCTCCGGGGCGCTGTCCGGGACGTGAGCCTGCACCGACAGCAGTACCGCTTGATGACCCGTTGTAACGATTTCCGGAATTGCCTGTCGCCACTGCTGAACCGGGACGTCTACCGGCATACGAGTTATGCTGATAACCGCCGTTGGGTGTGTGCGGACGCGATGCTCCGGGTGACGAAGGACGCCAGTTGCCGGCTCCAGCCCATCCAGGACCGTGGCCGGGACCATGTCCGGGATATCCCCAACCGGGATAACCCCAACCGGGATAACCTCCCCAGTTCCATGACCAAGACCATGAAGGACCCCAACCCCAGTTCCATGACCAGAAGGGAGCAAACCATGGATCGTAGAATCCCCATCCGTAGTTCCAAGCCCACGACGAATAAGGATAACGCCACGAGTTCCACCCGTAATAATAAGGTCCCCATGCGTCATAATAACCCGGCGTATTGATTATGAGATTAATCTCCGGAGCACTGCTCGTCGAGTAGTAGTATTCTTTCAGTTCATTGTCGGAAGAACCGCTGACAATCTCGGGATTGGAGAATCTCTCGATAAGACGGGTATATGTAAAATCGCCGTTGGCAAACTGATCGAGAGTGATCGAATCAGTCTGCTCGGTGCGACGGTTATACTCATCCACGTCGCGGACATTGTCGGTGAACACGTTGTATGTATCGGCAGCAGGATAATCGGAAACTGACTGATTATAGTAGTATCCGTCGGCATATTCTGAACCGCTGTATTTCTGAGCCGCCTGCTTTTTCTTATTATTTGCGGCTTTTTCCTTCTTAGCTTTTGAGGCATCGTAATATATGTCATCGTCATAATATCCCTGAGCTGAGACAGTCCCGGCAACAGTCAACGATGCGACCAAAAACAATAATGCTTTTCTGATATTCATGTACAGTCCTCTAAGTTAATAATTTTTATATCATTCAATGTTTAGACTCGCTTTAGACCGATAAGTTTAAAAGGCTGAAGCACAATTTTTCACAAAAATAGTCATTTTAAAAATAAAAGCAATATCTACGGCGCGCCGACAACGTTTTTTAATGATTTTTAGAAAGAAAATGCCGGCTTGACAATCAGTTTCATAATTGACCAAGCCGGCACTATATTTCAAAATTTCTTATTTTTAAGAGTTCTGTATATGATCAGCTTACGATTATTTATCGCCCTGCTCAACGGGTCGCATATCGTAGGCGGTCATTGCGAGAGTGAAGCCCCAGTAGATAAATGCAAGAGCAGTAAGGAAACTTACCATAAGCATGTTCTGTACATATCCTGACTCAATGAACAGGAAACTGATGATGAGCAAGAGGATACCGTTAATGAGATTGAGCCACCAATACTTGCGCTGGCGCTGATATACACCGGCAACCAGTGTAGCTACGCCCCAGAACATAAACACAAAGGCAAGGAAATAAGGGAACACAACCTCCGACAAAACAATATTGCGGACAAGCATGAAGCCTACAAAGATATCGATAATACCTCCGGCAAGCCACCATCCCCATCCGTGAGGTCGGTTATTACCGGCAGAAACACAAAGTTGAATCACTCCGCCAAGAATGAGCAACCATCCGAAAATCATAGATGCGACGGCATATCCGGCTGCGGGCCAGAACCAATAAGCAAAACCACCGACAACTAAAAGAATTCCCAAAATCAGGACTGTCCACCAATACTTGGATTGTCCCCAATAATTAACATTAAAGGCTTTCATAGTAATTTTATAATTAGTTAAACATGAAATATTTTTTATTTGATTTATACTTCTAACAATCGATTAACACATTTTGTTGATTTTTACATCAAAAACTGAAATAAAAATTTGTGCTGATTTATTAATTTTGCACTTCCGAAACCAACATATTCAACACTGGAGTGATATATCCCGACAAATACGAACAAAAGACAGGCTTCACGCAGGTGCGTGAACGTATAAAGGCTCTGTGCGTTTCCCCCTTAGGAGTACGACAGGCTGACGACATGACTTTTTCCAATGACTTTGACGAGGTGGAGAACCGTTTACGTTCCACTGCCGAGATGCTTGCCATTACCGGCACGGACGACGGCTTTCCTCTAAGTCAGTTGCATGATATCACTTCGCTGTTACAGTCTATACGTATTCCCGGGACATTCATCGCCGCCACAGAACTTTCCAATGTGCGTCGGTCATTGCAATGCGTTGCCGACGTAGTCGCTTTTTTCAACCGCCATCGCAATGAGGACGGAGTGTCAGACTACCCCCGCCTCGACAATCTTGCTGTCACACTATCGCCGTCTCCCCGCGTCATAACCGCTATTGACCGGATAATTGACCGTTACGGCAACATCAAAGACAACGCGTCGCCGGAGCTTGCCGAAATCAGGAAGTCGCTTTCGGCTACCTCAGGTACAATCAATTCCATCATGCGCCGCGTGATATCACGTGCCGTCAGCGAGGGGTATCTCGAAAGTGACACGACTCCCACGGTCAGAGACGGACGCCTCGTGCTCCCCGTCACTCCGGCTCACAAACGTAAAATCAGCGGTATCGTCCACGACGAGTCGGCATCAGGCAAAACATTCTTCATCGAACCTGCCGAAATTGTCGAAGCTAACAACCGCATACGCGAGCTCCAGATAGAGGAACGCCGCGAAATAATACGCATTCTCATACTACTTGCTGATGAAATGCGCCCCGACATCGACACAATGCTATCAGGCTTCTCGGTAATGGGGGTATTTGACTTTATCCAGGCAAAAGCATTATATGCACGTGAAATCGACGCTTGCATGCCATCGCTGACCAGGGGCAACGAGCTCGAGTGGTACCACGCAACCCATCCCGTGCTGCTCGAGTCACTGCGACGCCAGGGAAAAGAAATTGTTCCGCTCGACATAACCCTCACCGAGCAAAACCGTCTGCTCATCATATCCGGTCCCAATGCAGGAGGTAAATCGGTATGTCTGAAGACTGTCGGTATCATACAGTACATGACCCAGACCGGTCTGCTGCCTCCGGTCTACGAGAACTCCCACATGGGCGTTTTCGAGAACCTTTTCATAAATATCGGCGATGACCAGTCAATCGAGGATGACCTCAGCACCTATAGTTCACATCTGCGCGACATGAAACAGATACTCGCACGTGGCAACGACCGGTCGCTGATATTAATCGACGAATTTGGCAGCGGCACAGAACCTCAAATAGGAGGCGCCATAGCTCAGGCGATACTCGGTGAATTTAATAAAAAAAGGATGTGGGGCGTCATCAACACTCACTATCAGAATATAAAGCACCTCGCTGAAGAAACTCCGGGAATGATAAACGGCTCGATGATGTATGACCGGCATCTTATGCAACCGATGTTCCGGTTGTCAATAGGTAGCCCGGGCAGCTCATTTGCTCTCGAAATCGCACGTAAGACCGGACTGCCCTCCCCGATCATAGCCGAGGCGGAGCGAATAGTCGGAAGCGACTATGTCAACATCGACCGATACCTTCTCGACATAACACGTGACAAGCGATACTGGGAAAACAAGCGCAACTCCATAAAGATGAAGGAAAAGAAGCTCGACAACGTGTTGCTTAAATATGAGGAAGATGCCAATTCACTCAGAGAGAAACGGAGAGAAATCATAGCCGACGCCAAGGACGAAGCAAGACGTATCCTTGAAGGAAGCAATGCATCCATCGAGCGTGCTATACATGAGATACGGCTCGCTCAAGCTGATAAAGAAAAAACACGTGCCGCACGTCAGCAGCTTGAAAAGGAAAAAGAGCAACTGACCGCCGACACTGCCGACAGTCATCCGCTGCTCGCCCGCGCTCCCAAGTCAAAGAAACCGCGACAGAAAACCACAACTACTCAGCCACGACAACTAACCATAGGCGATAATGTAAAACTTGACGGACAGGGCACCCCGGGCAAGATCGTAGAAATCAACGGCAAAAATGCCGTAGTGGTATTCGGAATGTTGAAAACGACCGTCAAACTCGACCGATTGCAACCGACTATGAGCAAACCGGTGTCAGGCGCGGGCAAATCTACATTCGTAAGTTCGTCGACAACCGACAGCATGCGTGACCGCCAGCTCAACTTCAAACAGGAAATTGACGTGCGCGGAATGCGTGCCGACGAGGCTATCCAAGCTGTCACCTACTTTATCGATGACGCTATCCAGTTCAGCATAAGCCGTGTACGCATACTTCATGGAACCGGAACCGGTGCCCTGCGTAAGAGTATACGCCAATATCTCGACACCGTCAATGGAGTAAAGAACTATCATGATGAGGACGTGAGATTTGGCGGAGCCGGAATCACCGTTGTCGAACTTGACTGATCTCCCCTGCCTTATAACTATCTATGAAAACAGGAGTGCCGCGTTATATACAATCAACGCGACAACCCATGCTACGACTGTGTTATAGATAACCGAAAAAGCTCCGTAACGCCAGCTTCCGGTCTCCTTGATTATAGCCGTTATGGAAGCGATACAGGGGCAGTAAAGCAAAATGAACACCAAGAAACTCAATGCCGTAGCGGCAGGGAAATCACCCGATGCCTTGATGCGCGAGCCCAGAGTATTGTCATCTATCGCTTCGTCTCCGGTATAGAGCACACCGAGCGTCGATACCACAATCTCTTTTGCCGGAACTCCTGCAAGAGCGGCAACTGATGCCCGCCAGCTGAAACCGAGCGGCTTCATAACCGGCGCGATAACCTTACCGATCATTTCAAGATAGGAATCCTTTGAAATGTCTATCGCACTGTCATCGACCTGTCCCACTGTAATTTCCGATACATTCTCCGACGACTTGCCGTCATGGAGCGGAAAATAGTTAAGAGCCCAGACTATTATACTTGCCACAAGAATGATTCCACCCATTTTTTTCAGATACTGCTCTCCTTTCCACCACATGTGAAGCAATGATGATTTCATCGTAGGGAGACGATAGGGAGGAAGTTCCATCACAAATGGAGTCTCGTCTTTCTTGAAAAATACTTTACGCAACAACCGAGCCGTCATAATAGCGACAAACACCCCGAGAGCATACAGCGCGAAAAACACAAGCGCAGCATGAGCATCAAAGAAAGCGCCTATCAGCAACACATATATCGGCACACGCGCCGAGCACGACATGAACGGATTTATCAGTATGGTAATCAACCGACTGCTACGGCTTTCAATCGCACGAGAAGCCATGATTGCCGGGACATTGCAACCAAATCCCATGACAAGCGGTATGAACGACTTACCGTGAAGTCCGATCTTGTGCATCAGGCGGTCCATGATGAAAGCAGCCCTCGACATGTAGCCCGAGTCCTCCATAAACGAGATGAAGAAGTACAGAATCATAATCTGCGGAAGAAACACAATCACACCGCCTACCCCACCGATCACACCGTCGGCTATAAGTGATTTAAGCGGACCATCTGACATGTGTCCGTTTATAAAGACACTCAACCAGTCTACTCCAGCCTGAATCCAGTCCTGAGGATATTGTCCGAGTGAAAATGTAGCCCAGAAGATAAACAGCATCACTGCAAGGAATATCGGAAAACCAAACAGCTTGTTGGTCACAAACGTATCGATAATCTGTGTCGACGTGACACGTTCTATCTTGTTATGCTCGTAGGTCTCGGCAAGCGCACCTGATATAAAACCATACTTCTCGTTGGCTATGAGCGACGTTACATCCTCGTCGTGCATCTGTTCAAGCTGCTTCACCTGACGGTCACGCAGAGCAAGTATATCCTGTGACTTGGCTATCGGCGCTATCAGGTTTTCAGCCTCACTGTCGCCTTCAAGCAATTTTATAGCGAGATAGCGCGGCGAGAAATGCGGTATGACACAACCGTCGCGTTTTATTTCATCTTTTATGGAATTGAGCGCTTCTTCAATGTCGGCACCGAGATTTACGTGGACATGACGCACTGAATTGTTCTTTCCCTCAAACACTTCGATAATCGTGTCAAACAACCGGTCCATCCCTTCACCCGTGCGCGAAACGGTAGGAACAATCGGCACTCCTACCATCTCGCCGAGATATTTATAATCGAGTTTATCGCCGGAACGCTTAAGCTCATCATACATGTTAAGGGCTATAACCATGCTGCGGTCCATGTCGATAAGTTCGGTGGTCAGATAGAGATTACGCGCAAGATTGGAAGCATCTACCACATTAACGATCACATCAGGATTTTCTGTCGTAAGATAGCGTCTCACATATAGTTCTTCGGGGGAATAAGCCGCCAACGAATATGTGCCGGGAAGATCCACGATATTAAACCTATAACCATTATGCTCAAACGTACCTGTCTTTGAGTCAACCGTCACGCCGCTGTAATTGCCGACATGCTCGGTAGCCCCCGACACGACATTGAAAAGAGACGTCTTACCGCAATTGGGATTTCCGATAAGAGCCACGTTGATGACATGACTGCGCCCGGAATATTCGTTTCTGACATGCTCACTGCAATCGTCGACATATTGTATCCTGGAACTCGACTCAATATTCTCGTCGGCTGAATCCATCGGCATAACCTCTATAAGATAAGCCTCGCTGCGCCGTAGAGACACTTCATATCCCATCAGTCGATATTTAACCGGGTCACGCAACGGAGCACTCAAAATAGCTTCTATGTGACGCCCCTTGTTAAAGCCCATCTCTATAACACGTTTACGGAACGCGCCATGACCGAGAATTTTGACAATCACAGCCGATTCTCCCGATTTCAATTCCGACAGTCTCATCTGCTTATATATAAAATAATTTTAGACATCGTTTTTCCGACTGCAAAGTTCTTAAATTCCCGCGAAAATAAAAAATTTATTTATAATAATTCTAAATAAGCCATCCCATAAAAAGCCATATAATCACCGCTATATCACTGCACTTCAGTCATATATTGCCAGAATCTGACAGGCATATCCTGGCGCTGTTTACGCGGATTAAGTCTCTCTTTAATTGCTATCGCGTCGAAATATGTGCGCCACATCTGCTGATACAGCCGCTCATCTTCGTCCATTAAATCTTCGCCGAGACGTCCGGTTGCGATATGAGGTAGAGAAGCGTCCATCTCGACACGTTTCACCTCCTTACCATCATGAAAATACCCATAATTGCGGCGACGGTCATATATGACAAAACGCTGATCTGAAAATCTATCTGTGAAATGATTGACAGCGAGTGACATCACATCATATATAGGTGCCATGACCCCGAAATATATCCCGTCACGTGTTTTCTGAAAACGCATGAACTGTAAGACACGATGAGCCTCGTAACGCACCTTACGCGCCATGTCGGTCACCATAGCGATATCACTGTCGGCAAAATCGGTCTCGCGTGAAACCTTCGCATCTATCATCTTGGCGATATAACGGAATGTCACTGTATCCATCTCAGGAGACTCGGACAGGAACGACACGGTGAGCGCACCGAGCGCTCCCTTGGAAATCTTGCGTCGCAAAGCGTTGAACACACGTTGTGCCTTGGTTTCATCCGTAATAATCACGACCGGCTCATCGCTGAACAATGGAACCATCTGCCCCTCACGTATCACCGACTCGACTGTATAATGATAAAAGTATGTGTCAAAGACCGACGTAAGCAGACCCTCAAAAGTTCCGTCAAATTTAAGCGTACTCATGTTGCAGCCTCCTGCCGTATCAATCAAAATTAAACGTAAGTTGAGGTGACGGCGGTGGCGGTAACTTCTTTCCCGGTGGTGCCGTCAGTACTGATCTGACATACTCGGGAGTCAGGTCGGCTACCGTGCCCCCCGGGAGCTCACCACACGTAATAAAATAACGCGCCCGCTTCATGACCACTCCCATTTTTTTGAGATTAAATGACGTGAGCCGCCTAAATTTGCGCGCATTGACAATGAGCGTGGCTGATTTAACGCCTATCCCGGGAACACGCAGTATCATCTCATAATCGGCACGATTAATATCGATAGGAAACACCTGCGGATTCCTAAGCGCCCACGCGAGTTTGGGATCAATCTCAAGATCAAGATCGGGATAACGATCATCAACAATCTCGTCGACCTTGAACTGATAAAATCTCATCAGCCAGTCAGCCTGGTACAAACGGTTCTCCCTTACCAACGGCGGCTGCTTCAATACAGGTAAACGGCTGTCATAGGTGTTGACCGAAACATATCCCGAATAATAAACTCGTCTCATGGTCGGGGTCGAATAGAGCGCCGACGAAAGCCTGAGGATATCACGATCACGCTCCGGCGATGCTCCTACAATCATTTGTGTACTTTGTCCTGCCGGTACAAAACGTGGCGCATGACGGTATTTACGGCGATCTTCCTTGTTTTCCAGGACTCCTTGCCGGATAAACGACATCGGAGCATACACGCTCGCAAAATTTTTTTCAGGAGCAAGATATTTAAGCGACTGCTCGTTGGGAATCTCTATATTGACACTCATACGGTCAGCATACAATCCGGCGCGTGCTACAAGTTCACGCGACGCGCCCGGTATACTTTTAAGATGTATATATCCATTGAACCGATGGACTGTGCGCAACTCCTCAGCCACTTTAACGAGCCGCTCCATCGTGTAATCGGGATTTCTCACAACGCCTGAGCTCAGGAACAATCCCTCGATATAGTTTCTGCGATAAAACTCCATGGTAATATCGACAATTTCACTGACCGACAGCGTTGCTCGGCGTATGTCGTTGCTCCGGCGATTGATACAATAGGCACAGTCATACATGCAATAATTTGTAAGCATTACCTTAAGCAACGATATGCACCTCCCGTCAGCGGCAAAACTGTGACATATCCCTACTCCTCCGACCGTATTGCCAACTCCTCCGGAAACATTTTTGCGCACAGTACCGCTTGACGAGCAAGACACGTCATATTTTGCCGACTCGGCAAGTATTCTCAATCTTTCAAGCGTGTTTTCTGTCATAACATCTGCAAAATTACTCATCTGCGCGGCAATTTACAGCCCACATTTGTTAAAAAATCTTGAAAACGATGAACCTCACTGTTGAAAACCCTATCTCACACTATAATCTGTCGCCTTTTTTAGTACCTTTGTAACTTAAATTTTTACACGACATTTCCATAATATTATGCCAAGCATATCCCGACGCGGCGAAATGATGCCCGCATCACCTATTCGCAAACTCGTGCCTCTCGCCAACGCGGCAAAAGCCCGTGGCGTCAAGGTATACCACCTTAATATCGGACAACCCGACGTCCCGACACCTCAGGAAGGTCTCGATGCGCTTAAGACCATCGACCGGAAGGTACTGGAATACAGTCCGTCAGAAGGTCTGCTGTCTCTTCGCAAGAAACTTGAAAAATATTACCACAGTTTCAACATAAATGTCGACGTCGACGATATAATCGTCACGACAGGCGGCTCGGAGGCGGTGCTGTTTGCTTTTATGGCATGCCTTGACCCGGGTGACGAAATCATTGTCCCGGAACCGGCATATGCCAACTACATGGCGTTTGCCATATCGGCAGGAGCCAAAATCGTGACCGTGCCATCGTCAATTGATGACGGTTTCTCGCTCCCTCCTGTCGAGAAGTTTGAGGAACTCATCACTCCACGCACCAAGGGCATCCTTATATGTAACCCCAATAATCCGACCGGGTATCTCTACACACAGAAGGAAATGGATCAGATACGCGACATCGTCAAGAAATATGATCTCTTTCTCTTCTCCGATGAGGTATATCGTGAGTTCTGTTATACCGGCGCACCTTATATTTCAGCTTTCCACCTCAAAGGCATCGAGGAGCAAGTTGTACTCATCGATTCTGTGTCTAAACGCTACAACGAGTGTGGAATACGCATAGGCGCTATCATCACCAAACACAAAGAGCTGAAAAAGAACGTCATGAAATTCTGTCAGGCGCGTCTGAGTCCACCATTGCTCGGGCAGATCGTAGCCGAGGCATCGATCGATGCCTCTCCCGAGTATATGCTCGGCACTTATAACGAATACGTCGAACGCCGTAAATTCCTTATCGACGGACTGAACCGTATTCCGGGATGCTACTCTCCTATCCCTATGGGAGCATTCTACACTGTTGTCAGTCTCCCGGTCGATGACGCCGACCGCTTCTGCCAATGGTGTCTCAGCGATTTTGAATATGAGGGAGCTACTGTCTTTATGGCTCCTGCATCGGGATTCTACACTTCGTCCGACCGCGGACGCAATGAGGTGCGTATGGCTTATGTATTGAATAAAGACGACCTTGGACAAGCGTTGAAGGTGCTTCGAGAAGCTCTGAAAACATATCCCGGACGTACAATATGAACCTGTCGCTGTTCATAGCACGACGCATCAGTCTAAAACAGGATAACGGTCGCCGCCGTTCCCCTGCTGTCACAATTGCCGTTTCAGGAATAGCCCTGTCGATTGTCATCATGTTTCTGACACTTGCCATTGTGCCCGGGTTCAAGCATCAGATACGTGACAAACTGACCGGATTTGATGCCCAGATTACTCTCTCGGCACCACCTGAATCGCAATATGGTATCGAGATTACGCCGCTAACTCAGCTGACCGACAGCCTCGCCAGAGCAATACATTACACTGCACCGGATGCCGAGATCAGCCTGACGGCAAAACAACCGGCTGTAATAAAGACCGATAATGACTTTGCCGGAGTGGTGTTTCACGGATATGATGCCGACCACGACTGGAAATTTGTCAGTGACAATATCGTAGAAGGACAACTACCCGATTATTCCGTTTCAGAGTCAGACAATTCAATCATCATATCACGCATGACTGCTGACCGACTGTCGCTGTCCGTCGGAGACAAAGTTAACGGATACTTCTTCACCGACAACAACATGCGTACCCGCCGTTTCATAATCGCCGCTATATATGACTCTCATTTTGGTGATTATGACCGACTGACAGCATTTATGTCACTTGCTCCGCTTCAGAAAATCATCGGAGCAACTGATGATCAGGGAACATCAATAGAGCTGAGAAACATCGATCCGTCACTTATCCTATCGACCAAACACCTGCTTGAAAGAGAAACGGCAGCACTGTACTACGCCGGCGACTCGCCGACATATCTTGTCGCCAACGATATCTTCGACACTGGAGTTATGTATTTCAACTGGCTTGACCTCCTTGACACCAATGTGATTGTCATCCTGGTGCTTATGGGGTGTGTAGCCGGCATAACTCTCATATCATGCCTGTTTATCATTATTCTTGAACGTATCAGCATGATAGGGACCCTAAAGGCTCTTGGAGCCGGTAATCCACTGATTCGCCGTATGTTTATATGGCTTGCCGAACGTATTGTATTGCGTGGTATCATAATCGGCAACATCATTGGTCTGGGACTCGTCTGGATTCAGTGGCAGTTTCACTTAATCCCACTCGACCCCGAGGCATATTACCTGAGCTATGTTCCTGTCGAATTTAATATCGCCGGAATCTTGCTGATGAACATCTTTGCCGTCGTCGTATCACTACTCATAATGATTATTCCGACTCATATTATTGCCAACATTTCGCCTGCAAAAGTGATGAGATATGAGTGATTTTTTACTTTTATCATTATGACAGCGACTTTTTGGCATATTATTTGTTGTAACAGAGAAGTGCCGATGCAATTTTTTTTCTACTTTTGTAAATATTTTAAACTTAATCACTGAATGACTGAAAATATTGACTTGACAAAAACTATAATAGATGGCATCCAGGAACGCAAAGGTCGCGGTATAACGATCGTGGACCTCAGCGAGATTGAATCTGCCGCTGCAAATGAATTTATAATATGCCAGGGATCATCATCGATGCAGGTAACCGCTATCGCCGACAGCATACGGGAATATGTCCAGAAGCACTCCGGCGTGAAACCCTATAATTATGACGGTTACCGCAACGCCCAGTGGATTGTCATCGATTACGGCTCGACGCTTGTGCATGTGTTCATGCCCGAGACCCGCGAGCATTATAATCTTGAGGATCTCTGGAGCGATGCTAAAATCACCGAAGTTCCTGACCTTGACTGAAATATGGCACCTTCTTTCTCTACGTCAACTACTATTTAAACCTTATTAAAACAACCCACGTTATTTCCTCAATAGATATACGACATGCCACAGAATAAGAAAAAACCGGTAATCCGATTCAGCATGTTCTGGATGTATGCAGTCATCGGACTGAGTCTGATTTTCCTGTTCTATCTCGACCAGAACTCCGTCTCCCGCACGGTCGATTACTCCGAGTTCAAACATATAGTTACCGACAGCACGACTGTTGCCAACCACGGCATCGAGAAGATTGTGGTCTACAAACGTAAAGACCTTGCCGAGGCTTTTCTGTCCGACTCGCTTGCCCACCAGATGTTTCCCGAAAGCAATCTGAAAGACACCCGTGTGTCTGAGGTCAAGATCGAAACTGAGATACCCTCTGCGGCACGTTTTTCCGAAGAAGTGGAAAGCTGGAATCAGGACCGTCCTGCTAAAGACCGCGTGCCGGTAAAATACGATACCAGTGCCAGTGCGACTGAAATGATATGGAGCTACGGTCCTATCATTTTGCTCATATTTTTCTTCTTCCTGATCATGAAACGTATGTCGGGACGCGATGGTGGCGGTGCCGGCGGCGTGTTCAGTGTCGGTAAGTCAAAGGCTCAGATTTTTGACAAAGACGGTCCCATTCAGGTGACATTCAAGGATGTAGCCGGACTGTCTGAAGCTAAAACCGAGATTGAGGAAATAGTTGAATTTCTTAAAAATCCCCAGCGTTACACCGACCTTGGTGGTAAAATTCCTAAGGGCGCGCTGCTTGTGGGACCTCCCGGAACCGGTAAAACGCTTCTTGCAAAGGCTGTTGCCGGCGAGGCTAACGTTCCTTTCTTTTCCATGTCAGGATCGGACTTCGTCGAAATGTTTGTCGGCGTCGGAGCGTCGCGTGTACGCGACTTGTTCCGTCAGGCCAAGGAAAAAGCCCCCTGTATCGTTTTCATTGACGAAATCGATGCCGTGGGTCGCGCCCGAGGTAAAAATCCTAACATGGGAGCCAATGATGAACGTGAAAACACCCTCAACCAGCTGCTTACTGAGATGGACGGCTTCGGCTCCAATAGCGGTGTAATCATACTTGCCGCGACCAACCGTGCAGACATTCTTGACAAAGCCTTGCTACGAGCCGGTCGTTTTGACCGTCAGATATATGTAGAGCTCCCCGACCTCAATGACCGAGTAGCAATATTCAACGTACACCTGCGTAAAATTAAAGTCGATGAATCGGTTGACGTGGAACTTCTGGCTCGCCAGACTCCCGGTTTCTCCGGTGCCGACATTGCCAATGTATGTAACGAAGCGGCACTTATTGCTGCGCGACACAATAAAAAGACTGTTCAGAAAGAGGACTTTATCGCTGCGGTTGACCGTATTATCGGTGGTCTTGAGAAACGGTCAAAGATTACGACCGACGAGGAAAAACGTGCCATCGCTATACACGAGGCAGGACATGCCGCTCTGTCATGGCATCTGAAATACGCCAATCCGCTTATAAAAGTTACGATCGTTCCACGTGGTAAGGCGCTCGGAGCAGCATGGTACCTCCCCGAAGAACGACAGATCACGCCGACACAGGCTCTTCTTGACGAGATGTGCGCCACTCTCGGTGGACGCGCCGCTGAGGAACTTTTCCTCGGTCGTATCTCAACCGGAGCAGCAAATGACCTTGAGCGCGTAACCAAACAGGCTTACGCGATGGTAGTCTATTACGGTATGAGCGAAAACCTCCCCAATCTCTCCTATTATGACTCTACCGGACAGGCTTACGGTTTCTCCAAACCTTACAGCGAGGACCGCGCCCGACTCATTGATGAAGAAGTTTCACGCATCATAAATGAACAGTATGAACGTGCGAAACAGATTCTACGGGAACACGCCGAGGGACATGCCAAACTCGCTGATGTGCTTCTCAAACGCGAGGTGATCTTCACCGAAGATGTCGAAAACATTTTCGGTAAACGCCCCTGGACTTCACGTACCGATGAAATCCTCGCAGCACGTTCGCAACAGGCTGCTGACGCTGAAGCCAAGACTGAGAAAGAAAATGAGAACAAATCAGGAAAACTCAACAACAGCGGTGCCGATATCGTCGATGTTGAGGCAACTGAAGTCGGGACATCAGAAACATCTAATCCTTCTGACACCAAAAAGACTTCCGATGACAATTTACCTGATGATATTCCCCCTATCCCGGATAAATAACTACGGAACAACAACCAATACAACTATAATGGATCATCAAGGAGCGACCGGCAAAAGTCGCTCCTTTTTTGTTAATTAATTTAACACTGAGAATGTTTTGGGTCAATAAAAAATAACGTATCTTTACAAAAATTTAATCCGTCGGTACCCGATAACGGCATGGATAATCTTTCGCCCTGATAATCAGATTGATTAACCATTGCGCAACCGACATAACATTGACCGAAAACAAATAAAATGGCTATGGCTCATTATAAGATACGAACCCTTATCCTCACGGTCGCCATGCTACTTGCAGGATTGACAGCAGGTGCTCAGGAACAGTTCCAACGCGGACTCGAGCAATATTCGTTCATTCCCAAAGGACAGTGGATCACAGGTGTCAGTGTCAGCTACACCCAGTCCAATCAGAATAACTATCAATTCCTGATAATTGAAAACATAAACGGCGACACCTATTCTTTCAAGGTGAGTCCCATGTTGATGTATTGTTTCAAGGATAATCTCGTTGCCGGCGGACGTTTTGCCTACTCCCGCACTATGGCTCGACTTGACAATGCAAGCGTAGTCATTGACTCCGAGAGTAGCTATGATATCGACAATCTCTACTCGATAAGTCACAAATATTACGGCATGGCGGCATTCCGTAACTATATCAGTTTTGGCAGCAACAAGCGCTTCGGTCTGTTCAACGAGGTTCAGATGCAGTTTGGCGGAGGCGAATCGAAACTTTGCAACGGGTCAGGCACCGAGCTGTCAGGCTCTTTCTCCCGCTCCTATAGCCTCGACATCGGTCTCGCGCCGGGAATGATCATGTTTCTCAACAACTATTCGGCAATCGAAGTCAATGTAGGTGTGCTTGGCTTCAGCTACGATCACACCAAGTCTATTACCGACCAGATTTATGTCGCCAACGCCAATACCCGGTCGGCTAACTTTAAAATCAATCTGTTTTCAATCACCTTCGGGGTGGCATTCTATCTGTAACAATCATGAAAAGAGCTATTATATCATTTCTGTGTGTTATTTTCCTGGTGCCTGCTGTCATTGCCGAACCCGCGGGAGAATCACGTTGCGACAATATAATTGAGCGCATATTTGTTAACAATACCAAGATTCCGGTTGATTCAACGGTCAGCGCCGTACCGTTTGCCGACGAGACCGTCATCATCGGTAACGACACCGTGAGCATCATCATCCCTGAAAAGAATTATGGACGTTTTGACCGCGGTCTCTACAACTTTCTCTTCATTCCTAAAGGTCAGTGGGCATTTGGACTCACGGCATCTTACGGAGAAGTCAACACCGATGATGTCCAGATTCTATCTCTACTCAAGAACCTTGACATTAAAGCTAAGATGTATTCACTCAAACCGTCGATAAGCTACTTCTTCCGTAACAACCAGTCGATCGGTCTGAAATTCAACTACACACGTTCGACAATTGACCTCAACAGTCTTGCCATTGACATTGACGAGGATATGAGCTTCTCGTTGCGCGATGTCAGTTATTATTCCCAGAGCTATGCCGCTTCACTTTTCTACCGCAACTACGTCGGTCTCGGCACGATGAAACGGTTTGCCGTGTTCAACGAGGTCGATCTCTCATTCGGCACCGGCCCTTCACGTTTCAAGCGCCTTTACAATGACGAACCGCGTGACACCCGCACCAACATCACCGATGTCAGTCTCAATTTCTCTCCCGGTGTGTGCGTGTTCATCATGGACTATATCAGTTTCAATGTCTCGTTCGGTGTTTTCGGCATCCACATGCGTCACGAAAATCAGTTGACTAATGGCACTGATGAAGGTTCTCGATGGACAAGCGGCGCCAACTTCCGCTTCAACATATTCAATATAAACTTCGGCATGGCGGTTCACATTTAAGCAAGTCAAGTCTCAGATATGAAAAAATCAATCATAACCTTTTTTATCATTGCCGCTTCCCTCACGGCAGTCCTTCAAAGTTGTCTGAAAAACGATATTCCCTACCCACGTATTCAGGCTAACATACGTTCTCTGACCGTCGACGGTCTGCTTCAGGCTGCATCAATCGACTCCACTAATATGACTGTCAGTCTTGTTCTTGACGAACGTGCCGACATCTATGCCCTGAACGTGACTGAGTACACCCTCACCCCCGGATCAGAGATCGTAGGTGATAACCTCATCGGCATTCATGACTTTTCAAAACCTTATCCCGTTACCGTACGTCTCTATCAGGATTATAACTGGGTAATAACGGCTCGACAGGACATCGAACGCTACTTCTCCGTGACCGGACAGATCGGAGCTACTGTCATCGATGTTCCGGCTCACCGTGTCGTGGTGACAGTCCCTGAATCGGTAGATCTGTCAAAAATAACCATCAACTCATGTAAACTTGATGCCGAGGGATCAATCTATGATCCGGAACTGACCGAAGGCTCCGTAATAGATCTCTCAAAGCCTTATAAGATCTCCGTCACGAATCATGGACGCACAGTCGAATGGGAAATCTACGCCACCGTGACTGAAAGCACCGTGACTACCGTACGAGCCGACGCATGGACTCAGGTCGCATGGATATATGCCGAGGCTGAAGAAGGCAAAAGCAACTCGATCGAATACCGACGCACCGATCAACTTACATGGCAGCGTGTCCCCGACGAGTGGATTACCGTCAACGGCGGCAGTTACTACGCCCGCCTGATCCATCTTGAGCCTGAGACCGAATATGCGGCACGAGCCGTCTCTGACGGAGAGATCGCCAACGAAATCGTATTCACTACCGGAGCAAAAATCCAGGTTCCTAACTCCGACTTTGAATACTGGTGGCTCAACGGCAAGGTATGGAATCCCTGGAAAGAGGATGGAACGCAGTATTGGGATACCGGTAATAAGGGCGCCACGACCCTCGGACCGAGCAATAGTGTCCCGACTGAGGATACACCTACCGGTAAAGGATATGCCGCTATGCTTCAGACAAAGTTTGTCGGTATAGGAACCATCGGTAAACTTGCCGCAGGCAACATCTTTGTCGGCTACTACGTCAGAACCGACGGTACAAACGGAATTCTCAGTTTCGGTCGTGAGTTCACGCAGCGACCTACCCGTCTACGCGGTTATCTGAAATACAAATGTGCCCCCATAAGCAGCGTGACAGCAGGATTTGAATACATGCGTAATCAACCCGATACATGCACCGTCTGGAGCGCCCTGATTGATACTGACGAACCGTTTGAAATCCGTACCAATCCAGCCAATCGCCAGCTCTTCGATCCCGACGGTGATTACGTAGTAGCTTACGGAAAAGTGCAGTATGGTAAAACAATTGAGGATTATATTCCGTTTGAATTTATATTCGACTACAAAGACACCAGCCGTGTCCCCAACTATATCCTCATGGTTGCCTCGGCAAGTAAATACGGCGACTTTTTCACCGGTGGAAACGGTAGTGTGCTTTACGTCGATGACCTTGAATTACTTTACGATTATTAATCATTCTAAAATTCTGTGGATATGAAGAAACTCATTTTAAGCATCATAGCAGCAGCCGCGATTGCCCCTGCTGCCGGCGCACAGTCCTACCTGACCGAAAACCCTGATAATAAAGCTTATTTTGGTGCCCGTATTGGCATTGACGTGAGTTCGACAGCCGGTCAGCCCACCAACGTTTTCAGCAACGGAGCCGGATTTTCAATCGGCGGCATCTACAATATTCCGCTCGTAATGAATGCTTATTTTGAGCCCGGGTTAAGTCTCTTCTACGACACTTTCGGCACCACCATCACCACTACTCAAGAGTTCCCATCCGGAGCATATACCTATGAGATCAATGGCTCAATCCGAAATTTTGGATTCCGCATACCTTTCAACTTCGGCTATCATTTTGACTTCACCGATGAAATATCAGTACATCTGTTTACCGGTCCCGTCTTAAATCTAAATTTGTTGGCACGTCAGTATTATCCGGCCGACAAGGATGCCGACTTTGAAAAACAGAACTACTCTATTCTCGGCTCGGGAGGCTTCAAGCATTGCGATCTTCAGTGGGATTTCGGGGTTGCCGTGACCTACAATCATTACTACGTAAGTATCGGCGGAGGCGTGGGCATCACAAAAGCCTATGACCTCAAGATTAATAAGCCCGTAAGCAACGAAGAAATCTATCGTGAAAGTTTCCGCCGCAATATCTTCAACATATCCCTCGGCTACAACTTCTGAAACCCGCGTTACGCTATACTATACTTACAAGATGAGCCGCGAAAAGCAACAGACTTTCGCGGCTCATCTCGTTTTATCGTCAATATCGGCGTTATTACTTCATGCCGTGGCGGGGAGCGGTTGATTTCAGATAATTGTAGACTTCAAGATTTGAAATTTTGCTCTTGAAATCTCCGGCTTTTTCAAGCGGGAACACAAGTGTACGTATATGCTTCTGAGCCGTTGCGCCACCGTTATACCAGCGGGTTTCTATGTCGAGATTATCGACAAAACGGTCGTTGACCCACAGACGTGTGCCGTTGGCGTCACCTTCGATACGCACACGTGCCTTCTCTCCGGGATATGGCGCATAGTTAAACGTGTTGAGATAGCCGTCTCTGCTGAAGCCCAACAGACCTTTTACCGGGTCGGCTATATAGAACACCGCGTTAGGAGACTCAAACAATATCGTTCCGGGAGCCTCTTTCACTGCATCAATATCAAACTCCACGGTATAGTCGTAGCCTATTTCCATTATACCGGTTTCCATTCCCGGGGTAACAGCTTCCGCGCGGTAGACACGATGAGGACCACCGGGGAACACTGCCCGCTGATTGACTCCCGGAGCCTCGCTCATTATTGCACTTGCCTGCACAAAATCGCTGTAAGGCAACGTAACGTTCTTTCCGTCCCAGAGTTTTACTGCCATCACCTGCAACGCCGGGAATACGCGGTGATGAACGTCCTTAACCGATATACCGTTACCTATCAGGTCGTTCCACTCGGCAAAATAACCTCCGAGTATCGCAGGATCTTTTTCGGGGAACTCTACATCGCGGACCTTTGCCGGCGTCCAGTTGTTGTAAAGAAACTCGAGATCAAGATAGTCATGATAGTAGGGAGCCAACGGCACTATATATACAAATCCGTCGGGCACGCTGTTGATTTTAAATCCGAGATCTACCATCTCTTTCGGGTCGGCAAATCCGTTGCTCCATGCATCGAGATAGACACCCTTTGTGTCAATCGGTGTCTCGCCACGAGCTTTTGACAATGCGCCCCACACCCACGGATGTTTACCGTAACTTTTTACATATTTAATGTAATGGTCGGTAAACTCGCGGAACTTCTCTACCGCAGCCTGGTGCTTGGTATAGTCGGGGCTTTCGGCACCAAACTCGTCTGTGCCTATATGGACATAAGGTCCGACAAATACCGGGTCATCGCCACTGAGATATTCAGCAAACACCGAGTCTATGAATGGTATGACTTCCGGATTAAACAGGTCAAGATGGTCGGTACCGTAATCGGGACTTGCCAGATCGGGACGATAGTGTGTAAAAGCAAGCGCGTGAGCCGGCACGTCTATTTCCGGCACAATGGTGACATGCTGCAGCGCGGCATCTTTCTGAAACCGATGGAACTCATCCTTGGTATAGTAAAGGTCGCGTGATGTCAGTCCGGGATATGTATCGTTTTCAAGACGGAATGCCGAGTAGACCTTGTCCCAGCTTCCGTCGGGCGAAAATCTTATAGGTCCGTTGTCATTGAGATGCACTCTCAGCGAGTTCATTTTATAATATGACATTATCTTTACCAGATCCTCGAGATAACTCATCGGGAACGCTTTGCGGGCGACATCAAGAGAAAATCCACGTAACCCGTAATCGGGATAGTCGGTTATCCAACCCTTAGGAAAATCAAAATTGCTCTCACTCATCTGCAATAGCGTACGTGTTGCCCAGTAAGCTCCTGTCACTGTCGTTGACTTCACTGTCACACGGTCGGTTATATCCATCTTGTAACCTTCAGCGCCCAGTTTTTTATCCGCTTTGATTGTAAACACGATGTCTGACTTACTGCCTTTACCTTTTTCTACAGATAGCTCGCTGCCGAACATTGTCTTATAATCATCGGCAAACTGGCGCGCCACCGTCTCGAGGGAGTCAACTGTATAAACGACTTTGGTTGTAGGCATCATCGACATGACACCATCTCCACCTTTCCACTCCCTTAGTTCGGGGATAACAAACGGTTTCACATTTGCCCCCGACAGTGTCATGCCGGTAGCGGCATACATCAGGCACATTGCGATCTTAAGATAACATAGTTTTTTCATCGGCTTATTATAGATATTTTTATGTTTTAGTAATGACTTTTCTTACATGCGCCCCTCATCGTTATAGGAATAATAGCCGCCGGGACCTATTATCACATGGTCGAGAACCCTGATATCGAGTATTGCGGCTGCTTTTTTAATGCGTTCTGTCAGACGGTCATCCTCGGGACTTGGACGCAGATTACCTGACGGATGATTATGCACAAGGATCAGCGACGTCGACAATTTATCAACCGCACGTTTCATAAGCAGCTTCACATCGACCACCGTGCTTGCCGTACCGCCCTTGCTCAGACACTCCTTAGCCATCAACCTGTTGGCTCGGTTAAGATGAAGCACCCAGAACTGCTCATACTCCAACCGTTCAAGCGCATGACGCATCAGATCATATACCGTATCGCCTCCGGTGATACGTGTATCGGTCACATTGAAATCTTGCATACAACGCCCGCCAAGTTCAATTGCCGCAGCGAGACTAACCGCTTTCGCCGGACCGATTCCCTGATATTTCGAAGCAAGCTCATGGATTGACATACGCGCCACTCGAGACAGCCGGTTATCATTGTCCCGCAGTATCTCCTGACTGAGCGTAATCACCGACTTGCCAGGAAGCCCGCTGCCAAGGATTATGGCTATGAGTTCGGCATTGGATAACGATCCTATACCTTGCTCTATCGCTTTCTCTCTCGGCTTGTCTCCGTCATCAAGTTCCGATATTTTAAAATATGTGATTTCTTTGTCCATTTTGCTATTTCCCTTTTCTCATTGCTATTTCTTCAGCCTCGTTACGACCTCTACCGAGCACGATTTTCAGGAAATACGCCTTGAGAAAGCCCAGTCCATAACCCCACAACTGAATAAACGATGCCGGAACCGCCAATGCGGCTATCTTTAAACTCTGCGTCGACAGCAACGCCCCGAAAAATAGCAGAATGACATACAAAACTATCGGCATGACAAACCACCAGGATACTGCTACTGCGAGTACTATCAGAGCCAGGCATCCTACTACGAAGAGCGCCGGCAATACATGAACTACTTTCAGTGAACCCGGATAAAGAAGTTTAAGAGTTATGCGCGACATACCGAACACATATACCTGCCGGGCAAATTTCTTGAAATCTACACGACGTTTGTGATACACATACGCGTCATTTATCAGAGCGATCTTAAATCCCGCATTCTTTATCCTCGTACTCATGTCGATATCTTCCGAAAACATCTCCCTGAATCCGCCTACTTTTTCATATACTTTGCGTGAAAAGCCCATATTGAATGTTCTGGGAACGAATTTTTCAAGCTGTATCTTACCACCGCGGATTCCTCCCGTAGTTAAGAATGACGTCATCGAGTAGTTTATCGCCTTCTGCTTGTCGCTGAATGAGTCATGGGCGGCATCAGGACCACCGAAACAGTCTACCGGATTTTTTTCAAGAGCCTCGGTAACCGTTTTAAAATAATTTTCTGGAATCACACAGTCAGAATCGAAGAAAATGAAATAATCGCCCTTAGCGCGTTCCATGCCGACGTTACGTGCTATCGAACGTCCCTCGTTCTCCTTATATATGTATGTGACATCGATCTTATCGGAATATTGCTTCACGGTATCCCCGCACGGGTCAGTCGACCCGTCCTCGACTATTATGACTTCAAAATCGCCTCCTTGCTGACCGGCAAGACTTGCCAGCAGTTCTTCAACTTCATCTATACGGTTATAAACCGGCACTATAACTGAAAATTTCATGGTATCGCTGTTTATTTTAACGGCTTCAGGCTATCAGTCGCCTCTTGTCAGAATCTAAGCACCAACTCGACAAGGACTTTGTCGCCATCACCTTGCGGTGCATCGACTCCGCTGTGATAAAACGTTTTCTCATAATTGACTCTCAGATCAGCAAACACAATGTTTCTTCTGTAACTGATAGTCGAACCCAACGTCACACGATTGCGGGCAGGGTCATTGGTGACAAGCTTTCCATTATCGTTACGGTACCCGTTGCTGTGTGCCGTCATCCCGTCCACACGCCCTTGAAACGACAATCGGTTGAACACTCCGGCTTTGACCGGCAAATGATAGTCGGCATATAGGTTATAGGCATGACATCCATCATGGTTGTTACCGGTATAATGCTTGTACATATATTCCCCTTCAACAATCCAGCGGTCCCGGCTCCACGTGACAGCACCATCGGTAATGTTCACTCTTATCATGTCAGGCATTATCGACATCATGCCCGCCGACAACTTGACATCGCCGAGCTTATACTCAGCTTTACCGCCGTAAGCCATCTTACGGCACCACACGTTGTGATCGCCTATTGATGTCGGATTGAACACTCCGGCTTTGACTGACAGCGGAATCTTTGAGAACGAATATGCAGCCTCAGCTCCCACGGCTCGGTAATTACACACCTGCTTCCCAACATAGGAACGGTTGGCAAAGAAATAGGTATGCGGAGCACGGAACGGATCGACGCCAAACGGTATTCTGAACTGTCCCGCCTGAAACGACAGTCCATCAACTGCGTTCATTCTTGCCCACGCGTCGAGTATCTTTATTTTACCGCAGTCACATAAATCAGTATTCAGAAAATAATCGATCGACGGAGCGATTTTTCCGTCTATTGACAATCGGGCGTTTTTCACCTGAAAACGGTTATCCCCGGTCTCGGTCTCCATTTCCCAACGTGCTCGTATCGTCCCGTGGATATTAGGTTTATAACTTACAGTCTCCTGCGCGACCGCTGACACGGCACATACAAGCATCATTCCGAGTATTAATTTCAATCGCATAAATGTATATTATATCAAATACTCCCACAAAAATACAAAAAAAGCCCCGTTTTAACTGACTACTTATAATAAAATTACCATTTATGCCGTTATGAAATCAACAATCACATTAAAAACTCATGTAACTCTCCTCGTTAAGTGCCTATGGAAGATAACTCTACTCAATTTCAACCTTTAGTCAACCGTAAATCATCATCAGAGACTTCATCACCTCGCCCATCCACGCTCCGGCTGCTGCGCCAGTTTGCACGCGTCTACACTTGTGACCGCCGTCTCCACCACTCTATCAGTGAGATTATCGTCAACTGACATTTTATCACACAAATATATTTTTTACGGTCTTATTGACTTAACCCGACTACTATATCACTTTTAATTATGAGTGTTTTTGAAAAAGAAACTTACGTCAAACGCCGCGACGAGCTTAAACGTAAGGTAGGGAGCGGTCTGCTCCTTTTTCTTGGTAACCAGGACGCACCTTGCAACTTTGCCGACAACGGTTACCGTTTCCGTCAGGACTCTACGTTCATGTACTATTTCGATCAGCCCTATGCCGGACTGAACGCCATCATTGACATCGACAACAACCGGGAGATAATTTTCGGCGACGAGCTCACGATGGACTACATCGTGTGGATGGGAAATCAACCCACCATCCATGAGAAAGCTGCTGCCGTCGGTGTCTCCGAGACTTTGCCATCGTCAGCTTTAAAAACCTATCTTAAAGATGCCGCAGCCAAAGGTCAGACAATCCATTATCTGCCCCCCTACCGAAATCAGCATCACCTGCTGCTCCTCGACCTGCTGGGAATAAAGCCGGGAGAAGCAAAGCCGTCGGTCGATTTTATAAAGGCTGTGGTCGACATGCGTAATCACAAGACGCCTGAGGAAGTGGCTCTTATAGAACGTGCATGCGACGTAACATCTGACATGCACCTGACCGCTACCCGCATCCTCCGCCCCGGCATGAAAGAATATGAGATTGTAGCCGCTGTCGAAGCTGTAGCAATGGAAAACAACTGCTACACATCATTCTCGACCATTGCGACAACTCACGGGCAGACGCTCCATAATTTCATACACAGCCACACAGTCAAATCGGGCGACCTCTTCCTCCTCGATGCCGGTGCCGAACTTGCCGACTGCTATTACTGCGGCGACATGTCGTCAACCATTCCCGCCGACAAGCGATTCACGACCCGTCAGAAAGAAATCTATGACATCCAGGTTGCCGCTCATCAGGCTGCCGTCGCTGCTCTGCGTCCCGGAGTTCCATTTGAGGATATCTATGACATCTCGGCTCGTGTGATCTGTGAAAAGCTTAAGGAACTGGGACTCATGAAAGGAGACCCTGCTGAAGCGGTCGCTGCAGGCGCACATGCACTCTTCTATCCTACAGGTCTCGGTCACATGATGGGACTCGATGACCATGACATGGAAAATCTCGGTGAAGTGTGGGTTGGCTATGACGGCAAGCCCAAGAGCACACAGTTCGGTCGCAAATCGCTCCGCCTTGCCCGCCCGCTTGAACCCGGGTTTGTGCTTACCATCGAGCCTGGAGTTTACTTCATCCCCGAGCTTATCGATCTGTGGAAATCCGAGAAACGCCACGAGTCGTTCATTAATTACGACAAGGTTGACACTTACCGTGATTTCACCGGTGTACGCAATGAAGAGAACTACCTCATAACCAATGACGGCGCACGTCGTCTCGGCAAAAAGATTCCTTTGACAACCGACGAGGTGGAGGCTCTGCGCTGACCATGGATTTACAACACCTTTACCACTCGTTGCTATCGATTATCAACGAGATGTCTCCTTACATACTGTTAGGATTCTTCATCGCGGGATTGCTCCACGTCTTTGTACGCCCCGAGTTGATGAGTCGTCACCTTGCCGGCAACGGCATCGGTCCCGTGGTGAAAGCGGCGCTTCTGGGCATTCCGTTACCATTATGTTCGTGCGGAGTGCTGCCGACAGCCGTATCACTGCGCCGGCAGGGCGCGTCGAAGAGCGCATCGACATCATTCCTTATCGCCACGCCGCAGACCGGAGTCGACTCTATCGCGGCGACTTATTCACTGCTCGGGCTACCGTTTGCAATAATCCGTCCTATCGCCGCCCTTGTAGGTGCCGTGGCAGGTGGTGTTGCCGTCGGTAAGCTTGATCCTGACAACGACGAGGATTCTGCGACATCGGTGTCAGAGTGTACTACGTGTGATAATGAGATTCCACGCGGTTTCTTCCCGCGGCTGCTCGGAGCACTCAAATACGGCTTTGTCGATATGGTGGCAAGCGTCGGGAAATGGCTTGTAATAGGACTCGTGATAGCCGCGCTCATCACTGTCTTTGTGCCCGATACGCTCTTTCTCAGCCTGAGCCGATACCCGTTACTTGCAATGCTCGTGATGGTACTGGTAGCAGTTCCCATGTATATCTGCGCAACAGGCTCAATTCCTATTGCCCTGTCGCTGATGCTCAAAGGCTTGACACCCGGAGTCGCATTCGTGCTGCTCATGGCGGGACCCGCCGCCAACTTCGCGTCCATCATGATTCTCTCCCGCTCTCACGGTAAACGCGCTACGGCTATCTATGTTGCATCAGTCGTGGTTATAGCGATAGCCTTCGGACTGATTATCGACTATCTGCTTCCCTCGAGCTGGTTTGCTGTTGACGGAGACTCATTTGCCCCCGGGTGCCATAAAGCGTTTGGAATATTTGAAACGATATGTACCTGCGTCCTCACCATCCTGCTCGTTTACGCGCTTATCGTGCGTCGTATCATCGACAAGCACAAGTCTAAAGAACAATCATTTAACAACACAATAGCTATGACACAAGAATTTAACGTTGAAGGCATGTCATGTGTGCACTGCCAGTCGAGAGTGGAAAAGACACTGCGACAGCTCCCCGGAGTCGAAAGCGCTACTGTTGACCTCGGCAAAGCCACCGCAACCGTCACAGGCGAAATAGCCCCCGAAACAGTAATCGAAGCCGTCAAACTCGCCGGCTACGAATGCTCCCTCAAGTAACCTCCCTCTCTCCTTCTGAATATTGTTACCCATACAAAAAAACGCCTGCCGGGCATCCTCGGCAGGCGTTTTTTTGTAAGTCAGTTATCATATGAATTCCACATGGAGTTTTCCCGTCCTAAAGCGCCCTTAACCGACTCAAAAGAATTGATGCTAATATCCACCTTCCCAATTAATTATCCTTAATAATTCGTTTTTTTACCTGTCAATGTGACATTCAGTATGTCTGATTCTGAATTAAAGGATAAACTCAAACCTTGGTGGGATAAGGAGGTAGTGGTAAATTCAGTTGAAGATTGTGAAAAGGTCACAGAAACAAGAATTCAGATGATAAAACAGTCTCAAATCTCATGTTTTGACCCTTATTTGTACATTTTCTTTGTAAAATGCAAATTTTCAGGGGTGAACGCTTTTGTATCTCACTCTTTTTAGTAATTTTGTGTTTGTACTGAATATTGTTCAGTCTGCATTTTTATAAAACATAGAAGTGAGAGACAAGATGAAGAAACCAATTATACCTTTTCTATCCAGTATGCCAATGGCATTATCACGTAGGTGAATATATCCTTGATACATCTGGATATGAAAACTACGAAATGTGTAAAGGTGTCTACAAGGCAATCGTAGCTCGTGATCATACGAAATTCAAGAGCTAATGCTTGGGGTTAACAAGATAATCAGCCCTCCGGGCTGAGACTTGATAAAACTTTACCTAGTTATTTTTTACGATTACATAAACGATAACTAAACTTTTTTATATGAAAAAAATTCTTGGATTTTTAGCAGTTTCGATTGCGTTGCTTGTGACGTCTTCTTGTACAGAAGAAGGAGATGGTCCTGAAGAGGGTGTTATCTGGGATACAGCGCCGACAGGAGTCATCATTAAGATTGTGGATGAAGCGGACAATAATCTTCTTGATCCAAATGTTGAAGGGAATTGGGTAGGAGAAGATATGTTTATTACTTATAAGGATGAAGAATATCCAGTCGACTGGGAATGGGACGGAACGCCTGTAAAGACAAGAATGATCATGCCATATTTCTCAGGGTTGACATGGACTGGAAATCTACGTGGGTCTGAAGAGAAGGATTATTGGCTTAATTTTGGAGAATTTTCAGGCGAAGGCAGACATGACTTGTCTCTAACTTTCCATATTCCTGAATTAGATACTAACTATGTGTTTAAATACACTCATGAAGTCATTTGGAAGAAACATGAACCACACGTCAATGATCATATCATATACGATCGTAGAGAACTTGAGGGGAACACTTTGACATTAGTTTTACCACAAAATAAATAGGTCCCCTCGCAATCCAATGGCAGAGAGCTGAATAGTCATATTTCCATTTGAAACAACGGCATTGCTCGAAAATGAAGGAGATGAAATGAAAGTCTTTTGCATCGCTGTCTTCACTGGATATGGTTTATCGGGAGAAGGAGTAGGGCTAAGATTAGATTGAAAGCTTTATAGGATTTTTTCGAAAGAATTGAGATAAAGACGAACTTGCCGGCTACGAATGCTCCCTCAAAAATTCATAAGTAACTCTTTATATTAAAAATAAGCCCGACAGTATATTTGTACTGCCGGGCTTTTGATTATTTAATTCTTTCCCAAGGATTTGAACATCTTAGTGATGCAACGCTTCTTCTCTCCGTCTAAAATATATATACGTTCGATAGAACGCTTGACATACGGACGCTTTTCCTCTTTCCAAGAGTCCGCAATTTATCTGATAGTCAGATGCGTCATAATGTTAATAATATTGGTTATTCTGATAACTAAAAAATAATACAACCACAGATGGGAAAGGTTATTCCTATCTATTTGTCAAACAAAATATGAATCTAGATCTGAAAACAGCCTATGAACTGGCATTGAGGTTCATAGTGTTGAGAGGCTGAAAATCAAAATTATCAATTATCAATTATCAATCCGTACCAATATTTACAAGTATAATAAGGGCGCCGAGGGGAAACCCGGCGCCCTTGATTATAACTGTTTTTGAGATTGGAGGCGGGATTATTTACCGAAGTAGCGCTTAAACAGTCCGTGGAAACCGCGTCCGTGGCGGGCTTCGTCCTTAGCCATTTCATGAACTGTGTCATGGATAGCGTCGAGATTGAGTTCTTTGGCGCGTTTTGCGATGCGCATCTTGTCGGCGTTGGCACCTGCTTCTGCCATCATGCGCTTCTCAAGGTTGGTCTTGGTGTCCCATACGACATCTCCGAGCAGTTCGGCAAACTTTGAGGCGTGGTCAGCTTCTTCGAGTGCGTAACGACGGAATGCGTCGGCGATTTCGGGATATCCCTCGCGGTCAGCCTGACGTGACATTGCAAGGTACATACCTACCTCGGTGCACTCTCCGATGAAATGAGCGTTGAGATCCTTGATCATTTCTTCATCGCAACCTTTGGCAACACCTATTTCATGTTCTGTCACAAAATTAAGTGCCTCAGTCTCGTCGAGTTCTTTAAACTTTGATTTGGGAGCTTTGCACTGGGGGCATCTTTCGGGAGCTTCGTCACCTTCGTGAACAAAGCCGCATACTGTACAGATAAATTTCTTAGCCATAGTTATTTGCTTAAATAAATTGTGAATATGGTAGTTAATTGTTTGTGCAAATTTAATAAATAAATATTTAATTAAAATATACCACCACTCTCTTTTTGCAATACCTTAAGCAACTTTTTATCCTTTTCATTTGTTTCTATATTGGATAAGATTTTAAGATATTACCGCCGAAAGGCGGAAAAGGTAAAGTGTAAACAGAGATTATTGTGAGCCGGACAGGTGTTGCTGACTGCCATCAGATAAGACAGTAGCTTCGCCTGTTCTTTTTTTGTCATTATTTACGGTCAAGCCATCGGTTGCACAGACGCAACAGGAGATAACCGCCAAGAATCTGTACGGCGATTCCGGGAAGTCCGACTGTCAGGTCGTTCAACGCTACTGACAATGACGAGCTCATCGCCCACTCAGCAAGCGTACCGACTGTCTGATAAACCAATACTGCCGATGCTACCGCCCAAAACTTCACGCCACGGGCTCGGCTGCTAAACCATGACGCAGCAAACGCAAGCAATACCGATTTCACGGCGATAGGCATGAGCACTGCTGCCGCCGGCATCCCGAACAGCAGATGATTGACTACGGGTGAAGTCAAAGCAGTCAGCAGTCCTACTCTCCAGCCGTAACGATAGGCGGCAATCAAGGTAAAGAAGTAGATCGGGAGCCATGTCGGTCCACCTGATGGTATGAGATGGCACAAGCGCGGTAAAAGAATATTTCCGGCGATAAATACGATTGAAAATATATAGGTCGAAAGCTCCGAGAACGTGAGGCTACGCGACCTGAGAGAAATTGTCTGATTCATTTTTTCATATTTTTGATAAAATTTCCTATAAGCATAAATGCCTCGTCGGGATCGTCGACATCACGTGTGAGTGTCTCAACGGGACAAAAACCGTCATGGGCGCGATTGAAAATATTGTCAACCAGAGTGCCGTAGAGGGTTTCAACGCGGTGGCGGACGAGATAATCACGTGCGTGCACGCTCATCACTCCGGCATAAACCCGTGAGACGCCACCGAGTACCATCAACATAGCAGCGCCTTTCCCCACGACCTTATCGGCTACCGATGCACCGGCAAGCAATGACCGACGCGAGACGAGCATATCGTACAGGTCGATGACGCCGCGGCGGTGAAACATTGACAAAGTGCCGTCGGGACTGCACACCACTCCGCAACAATCACTCGTGTGCAACAGACTTATAAGTTCATCCATCACGCCTCACTACGTTTCAACTGTTCGACATAGCCGTCAATGCGCTGCAATGTCGCCGGAATATTTATATTCTGCGGACAATGTATCGAGCATTGATTGCAGCCCACGCAATGGCTTGCCTGACGCAACTTGGGAACGCTACGGTCGTATCCTACCAGGAAGGCACGACGTGCTCGCGCATAATCGGGAGAAGCGTTGTTGTGCTGCACATTTCCCTCGTTGACGCATTTATTATAATGAGTAAAGATCGCCGGAATGTCGATGCCATAAGGACACGGCATACAGTATTTACAATCATTACACTGAACCGTCGGGAACGTGAGCATCAGCTGAGCCGTGTCCTCCAGGAATGCGAGATCATCGTCAGTGAGCGGCTCAAGGGGAGAATATGTGCGCAGATTATCCTGAAGATGCTCCATATAGGTCATGCCGCTCAACACGGTCAGAATGCCGTCGGGACTGCCGGCAAACCGGAACGCCCATGAGGCAACCGAGTCGGCGGGACGGCGCTGCTTCAGGCGCTCCACCACATGATCAGGCACATTGCTGAGACGACCACCGAGCAATGGCTCCATTATAACGGCAGGAATACCTCGTTTCTGCAACTCGGAATAAAGATACTCGGCATTGGTGTTACGCGGATTCACTTCCTTGGCATGCAGCCAGTCAACATAATTCATCTGAATCTGCACGAAATCCCATTTATACTTGTCATGCATCGACAAGAGGTAGTCAAACACCTCTATATCGCCATGATACGAAAACCCGAGATTACGGATATTTCCTTTTTCGCGCTCTTCGACAAGGAAGTCAAGCATGCCGTTATCAAGATAACGTCCGCGCAGATTATCCATACCGCCCATGCCGACAGCATGAAGCAGCATATAATCTATATAATCGACCTGCAGTTCCTTGAACGAGTTGTGATACATCGCTTTGGAGCGTTCAGCCGACCATGTGGAGGGGTCAAAATTAGACAGTTTTGTCGCCACAAAGTAGCTATCTCGAGGATGACGGCTGAGAGCGTTGCCGGTAGCCCGTTCGGAAAAGCCCTTACAGTAAGCGGGCGACGTGTCAAAGTAATTTACTCCGTGGGCAAGAGCGTAGTCAATCAACCGGTTGACCTGCTCCTGGTCTATATCATTATCGCCCTCGATACGGCTGTCGTAGGCAGGAAGTGTCGGAAAGCGCATACAGCCGTATCCGAGCAATGACACCTTATCACCCGTAGAAGGATTTACCCGATATGACATTTTGTCCTCAGGCACTTCGCCATGCCCGGTTATCCCGGACTTGACAGATTTACCGGTGCAGCCATATATCGCCGCTGCCGAGGCAACGGTTCCGGCGCCCAACACTTTCAAAAATCTACGGCGGGCTATATCTTGTTTTTTATTATCCAGTTTCATGAAAACAGTGGTTTTATACAGTGACTAAATAGTGCGATGCACTTCGTGACCTTCAACATAGATGGCGCTAAAAGGACGTGCGGGACAAAGATTCTCACACGCGCCACACCCGATGCATCGCTCGGTGTTGACAACCGGTATCTTGACCGAATTTTCATTCCCGGCATCAGATGGCACCATGAGTATCGCCCCCGTAGGGCAATGACGGGCACAGTTGCCGCAGCTGACACCATCAGTCAAAGGCACACAATTATCAGCAATCCACACGGCATGACCTATCTGCCGGGATGATTTTTCCTCAACAGTCAGCGGACGTATCGCTCCGGCGGGACACACATCGGAACATCGTGTACACTCCGGACGGCAGTAACCACGTTCATAGGATGACTCGGGCTGCATGAAATGCTCCAGATCGGTCGACGGACGAAGCACCCCGTTGGGACACTCCGAGACGCAAAGCTGACACGACGTACAGTGCTGCTCAAAGTGACTGAGGCTGACAGCGCCGGGAGGCACGATGCGTCCGGAGCGCTGAGGAGCGATCTTATCGGTAATTGCGGCAAGACCGCCGTCGACAGTCTTGACCTGAGCGGTGACTGTCCCCGCAACAGCAATCATTCCGGACGCCGACATAAATGCGCGGCGTCCCTTATCGGTTTCTCCAGCCGGTCGAGCGCCGGCTAACGACGTTGCCGACCGATGCCGGAATGTGTAACTGATAGCCCCGGAATGACACTTGTCGATACAATTGAAACAGGTGACACATCGAGACCCGTCAATCTCATGTTTTTTAACGTCGATGCAAGATGCCTTGCAATTGCGGGCACACAATCCGCAGTTGACACACTTGTCAATATTGATGACCGGACGGAACAAAGAGAACCGGGAAAAGAAACCCAGCACCGTTCCCACAGGACATACCGTGTTGCACCAAGAACGACCACCATACCACGCGAGAACCGCAATGATTACAAATGTCACGGCAGTCACGCTGATAATCACCCAATTCTTCACCCACACGTCGACAGTGTAGAATGCGTAACTGTCATAGTGGGCGGCGATTGACGCAAGAAGATTATTACCAGCCATATACAACGGCTGCAAGAGCGTGGTCACGATGCGCCCGTAAGTGCTATAAGGCGCTATTAACGCGGCAATGGCACCAAATCCGGCAACCAACAGCACGGAAAAAAGCAGAAGCATGCCATAACGCAACCACTTCAACTGAGGAGAATAACCATACTTGTTTTTACGCCTATTAAGTCTCGCAATGACGTCCTGCATGATTCCGAGCGGACAGATGACCGAGCAATAGACACGTCCAAACAACAGCGTCAAAACAATCAGAGCAAAAACCACTCCCACATTCAAGGCAAGCAGAGCGGGTAGAAACTGAACCCGGGCAAGCCATCCGAGCCAGTGATGAAGCGTCCCGGTAAAATCGAGAAACAAGAGGGTCACCGCTATTATCGATAGCGTTGCAAGGAAAATTCTTATTTTACGCATAATGTATATTAGATGTAATCAGTTCAAAATTACAATTTTTTTATCCAACTCCCCAAATCGCCGGTAGTTAAAAATTTCAAAATCGGGATATAAAAAAGTAAGGTCGCGCACCCATGATGGCAAATGGGAATACGCGACCTTACAAAGAATTATAAAATAGCTGTTAAGCTGCTTATTTAATGATACCGTGAGCCTTGAAAACTTTGGTAAGTTTTTCAAGCGCAGTAGTCACCTGATCGTGAGTGTGTGTAGCCATAAGGCTGAAACGTATCAAGGTGTCCTGAGGAGCAACCGCAGGTGACACGACGGGGTTGACGAAGATGCCCTCTTCAAGAAGATCACGGGTGACAGCAAATGTCTTCATGTTGTCACGGATGTAAAGAGGGATAATAGGTGTCGACGTATTACCGATCTCGAAACCGGCATTACGGAATCCTTCAAGAGCGTAGTTGGTCAGTTTCCAGAGATTTTCCTGGCGTTCGGGCTCTTTCTCCATGATATCGATTGCAGCAAGGGCTGCAGCGGTAGATGCAGGAGTTATACTTGCAGTGAATATGTAAGAGCGTGAGTGGTGGCGCAGGAAGTTGGTGATTTCCTTATCGGTAGCAATGAAACCGCCGAGAGAAGCAAATGACTTGGAGAATGTACCCATCACAAGATCCACATCCTTGGTCACGCCGAAGTGATCACATGTGCCTCGACCGCCTTTACCGAACACACCGATACCGTGAGCCTCGTCGACCATCACAGTAGCGTCATACTTCTTGGCAAGCTCGACAATCTTGGGCAGGTTGGCAACATCACCTTCCATCGAGAACACGCCATCGGTAACAATAAGTTTCACTTTATCGGGAGCACACTTCTGAAGCTGCTTTTCAAGCGACTCCATGTCATTGTGCTTATATTTCAGCGACTGAGAGAACGACAGGCGACGTCCCTCAATGATAGAAGCGTGATCCTGCTCGTCCCAGAGGATATAATCCTCACGACCGGTCAGACATGAAACGACACCAAGGTTAACCTCAAATCCGGTTGAATAAATCATCACATCTTCCTTGCCAATATACTCGGCGATACGAGCTTCAAGTTGCTTGTGGAGGTCAAGGGTTCCGTTAAGGAATGGAGATCCGGCACATCCGGTACCATACTTACGTGTTGCCGCAATGGCTGCTTCCTTTATACGAGGGTCGTTGACAAGACCTGAGTAACAGTTGGAACCAAACATCAACACTTTTTTACCATTGATAATAACCTCGGGGTCCTGTTCACTTGAAATTGCCCTGAAATAGGGATAAACGCCAGCTGCTTTAGCCTTTTGAGGCTCAGTATATTGAGCGAGTTTAGCTTGTAATAGCTTCATAGTTAGTGCTAATATGTGATAACGTGAAATTTATTCTACAAAAGTCTGATGCCGTGTCAAGTCAAAGCATCATAATTCAGACTACAAAGTTACAAAAAAATCATAAGAATATTCACCGCAACCATGTTTTTTTTCATACTGCCACCGAACCGTAGCACGGCGACGAATGTTTATTATATACAAGGCGCTCCTAAAGCGAGCGTACAGCCAACGGCAATCCGTAAACCTTTCAGTATATATGAAGCCGTGGCAACTGATACAACAAAGATCGGTTGCCACGGCAATTTATTTTCAGTCCCTCGTAAGAGACTCATACATTTCTCAAGAGTGCTGATCCTCAACACCGGCGAGCTCGGGGTCAATCAGGATGCGACCGCAATACTCACACACGATGATCTTCTTGTGCATCTTGATTTCAAGCTGTTTCTGCGGGGGAATACGGTTGAAGCAACCGCCACAGGCGTTACGCTGGATGTAGACCACGCCGAGACCGTTGCGGGCATTTTTGCGGATGCGCTTGAACGCAGCAAGCGTGCGCTGATCGATACGAGGTTCGATACTCTTAGCCTGTTCGCGGAGACGTTCCTCGTCCTGACGGGTCTCCGACACGATTTCGTCAAGCTCGGTCTTTTTTCCCTGAAGGATGTGCTGACGGTCGATAAGATCCTCCTTAGTTGATGCTATCTTGCTGTTGATAGTCTCGATTGCACGGGAATACTCGTTGATATGCTTCTCGCTAAGCTCGATCTCAAGAGTCTGAAACTCAACTTCCTTGGAAAGGAGGTCAAACTCGCGGTTGTTACGCACATTGTCAAGTTGTTCTTTGTATCGTGCGATTTTAGACTGCGACTCATTGATTTTTTCTTTCTCGGCAGCAAGTTTGCGACGGAGTTCATCAATCTCGGTAGTGTAGTTAGCAATACGTGTATTCAGACCCTCGATGTTGTCCTCAAGGTCCTTAACCTCCAAAGGAAGCTCACCGCGTATTGTCTTGATACGGTCAATTTCGGTCAGAATAGTCTGCAACTCGTAGAGCGACTTAAGACGCTGCTCAACCGAGAGATTTTCGTTTTTGGTTTTATCAGTAGCCATGCGCTTACAAATAAATTATTGGATTTTTTTCTAATTCAGAGTAATAGAGTGCAAAGTTAGGAAATTTTTTCTTAATAACGTGATAAAAAATTTCTTTTGTACACTCTTCACTCTCAAAATGCCCCACGTCTACAAGAAAAATACGTGAAGCATAGTCGAGAAACAGGTTATACTTACAGTCGGACGTGACATAAGCCTGCGCGCCGGAATCTATCGCCCGGTCAAGGAGAAACGACCCCGCTCCGCCACAAAGGGCAACGCGTCTTATCTCACCGACGGGAGCCAAAGACGGGTCAGAACACCGCGCCACAGGACTGCCGAGAGCCGGCTTGACACACTCGCTGACAAACGACTGACACGACAACGGATGCGGCAGATTGCCAACGACCCCACAACCGACAGACCCAAGCGACGGATCACTCTTATCCTCGAGCACCTCGACATCGGTGAGACCGAGACGTGCAGCCACCCACCAAGACACACCATCGGGGGCATTGTCAATCGACGTGTGGCAGGAATAGATGGAAACGCCTGCCCGTATCGCGTCAATGAGCGCAAGCTCCACCCTATCACGCCCTGTCACGCTTTTCAATCCGTGAAACAGCAGCGGATGGTGAGAGACTATCATGTTGCAGCCGCGGGCTACCGCCTCTCCGACTATTTCAGAGGTCACATCGACACATAGCAACACGCCTGAGACCGGTGCCACGGGATCGCCGACCTGCAACCCGGTATTGTCAAACTGCTCCTGAAGCCGGCGGGGAGCCACCTCTTCAAGAGCAGTCATGATATCTTTTACAGTAACCGTAGTCATTTATCCACGGGAGCAAGAGCTATCTCAAGCTCATCAAGCTGTTTCTGGTCAATAGGAGCAGGAGCATCGAGCATCACATCACGACCACTGTTGTTTTTGGGGAAAGCAATACAGTCACGGATACTGTCAAGACCGGCAAAGAGTGATACCCAGCGATCGAGACCGTAAGCAAGACCAC
>CAYTWG010000008.1:0-53454 GCA_964442005.1 uncultured Bacteroides sp.
AGAAAGGCAGGTCGTCGTTGGGATCGGACTGTGGTGTGAAAGGTGCCGGAGCGGGAGCTCCCATAGGTGCGGGAGCCGGGGGAACCGGTGCGCCGTAGCCTGCAGCGGGAGCGGCAGCTGTCTGGTTAGCGGGCTCAGCTTTCCAACCTCTGATAGAGGTAAACCAGCGACCGTTGTATTCGTGGCTGTCAATGTCAAAGCTCAGATTGACCACATCGCCAACCTGCAAAGGATACTGATCGGCACGGTCTCCGAAAAATTCAAATGCAATTTTAGTGGGGTAGTTATCTTGAGTTTCAAGAACGTATTGACGTTTTTTCCATGCATTGCCTGCTTTAGAGGTTCCTGAAACCTCGGGTAATGCGACGATGATTTTTCCTTGTACTTCCATTATGTAATTTTTGTTTGGTTTATTTGCTTGATGTTTATGACTCAATCGTAATAATCGGCTGAGTTTAGGTTACAAATTTAAGAATTGATTTAATTTCCACAAAATTTTAGCGTACAAACTTATAAACATTGCTCGCCCCGTCACATTGAGTGACAGTCGCAATATACATTCCCGGTGACATTCCCTCGCAACTTATCGTTACGTCACAACCTGAGGTCGATACGTGTCGGGTATGGTTGCCTTGCATTGTGTGGATATCGACTGATTTAAGAGGGATGCCTGAGTAAACGGTAATGTTACCGAATGCATATCTGAAGTCAATCGAGCGGTCGATCTCGGGGTTGTCGATTCCCGCTGCTTTAGCCGGGATACTCTCATTGTAATTTAAATCAAAAGCCGTTACAGCAAACTCTATCCCCGGCTCATCCGATTCAAAAGTAAAAGATGTGTCGGTAACATAATGCGCTACTTCATTACGCGGGTCATCGGTGTAGTCACTCGTCCCGTTTGCGAGATATACGGTGTAATATTTAACGGGCACCTGAGTCTCGGTCGGAGCATCCCATGTTATTGTATATTTGCCCGAATAAAAATCTACAGTTACATTTTCAGGTGCTCCGGGACGTGTCTCGCCATCATAATTCATTGACGGAATGTGAGCCGGATATCTGAAACAGTCGTTGACAAGCCGGTTGTACAGTTCGATGGATTTATCTTCACTACATGTTATGTCTGATGCGCTGAAGAAGCATATTCCATAAGTACCTTCCCGGTCTCTGATCTTTTCAATTTGGCGAATTATGGTTTCCGGTGACCAACTGTCGGTAGGAGCGGACATGTTGCGAGGTGATATACCTATTATAAGATGACGGTCACCGCTATTGTTGACCCACTGACCCATGTTGTCAGTAAACCCGTATCCTTCATTATAAAACATTTGTGGGACAATCATGTCGATATATCCTTCCTGCATCCATCGGCAAGGGTCCTGAAAATAGCTTGAGTAAGCGGTCAGATTACCGTATCCCGGACTATTGCGGTATGTCCCCTCAGTCGATGCTCCCACCTTAGTCATCGGATTGCGCTCTTTCACTTCGTCATAGATTCTCTCTACCAGTGAATTGATATTTTCTATGCGCCACTCGTCTTTAGGCATCTTTTCGGGATTATATTCACGGTAAGTGCTCTGATCATTAAAATCAGTTCCGGGGTATTGGATATAGCCTAAATTGATTCCGTCAAAATTGTAATTGTCAAGCAGTTCGGTATAAAGATCAATAAGATAGTCGCCCACCTCTGGAAGCCCGGGATTAAAATAGTAAGTTTTACCGTGCTTTACGATAAGTTCCTGGTGCGTTTCCGCGGGATGTAGGGTAGTGCCGTCGGAATAGAGCGCTATGTCGCTGTCGTCGCCGAGCTTGCAGACCGATACCCATGCGTGACATTCCATCCCGCGTGAATGGCATCCGTCAATGACATATCGGCACACATCCCATGACACTTTTCCGTCGGAAGTCATTACGCAGAACATCGGAGGCTGAAGCGAGCTGTCCCAAAGGACAGACCCATTATCCTGTACCTGAAACAGTACGGTATTGAAATTTGCCGCATGCAATCGGTCAAGGATATTGTCTATCTCCCGGCGTTGACTCTCGGTATCGCCGATCTCCTTAGCCCAGTCGTTGCCACTGTTTGAAACAATCCATGCCGCCCTGACTTCGCGCTTATTCTCAGCGAAAAGCAGATGAATGGATAAGATGCATATAATCAGTAGACAGAATCGTTTCATTTAAAGCGTTACTTTCGGCGTGTTACTCAACGAGTGAAATTATTTTCTGCGAAAGTAACAAAAACATCCGGTATTTTACTCATTAAATGGATCAGAATATGAAAATTTGATTTGAAATTATTGACACCACTGTCGAGAGCGTCCATCATTGTACTAATATGTACGTTGGGATTCTCTTTCCTTGTTGTCACGATATACGTTGTTTACCTTATTACCTCCGAATGACCATGATACCCTGAATGTAACCGCATGGGAATGAATGTCATTTTTGGAATTAACTACATAATTTTTATAGAAAGCCTTCGATTTTGTTATATTCCATCCGAAAGGATCATTAACTGATAGTGCCAGATTCAATCGATTGTTGAGCAATGCGTAACGGATATCAAGTCCGGTCAGAGAAATCGAGGAGTAATGTATCATTCTGTCCTTCCAAGGGAAATAGTGACTGAACCGTAAGTTCAGGATAAGTGTTTTCTGATGGTTGAGCATCCATGAGCTGTTCAACTCAAGCTTTCCGCTCCAACCATGATCGTCCGTCATTTTGAAATCATGAATATTGGATTTGGCAATCGAGTAGAACACCTCACCGCCAAGTTTCAGATTCCACCACTGGAATAATGAACGGGTGTAAGAGGCATAAAGACCGGTCTTGTTGGAATTAAGACAGTTCTCCGGAAGAGTGTACTGGCTTCCATCAGGATTGAATCTCGTGATATTTCCGATAGCATTGTGATTGTAAGAGTTATACATTACGGCATATACTCCTTTATAGCTATAATTAATCTCGGCATTGTGAGAGATACTCGGGTCAAGATCCGGATTTCCTGAGAAGTAGTCATTTACCGTTGTATAGTACCTGAACGGATTTAGGTCACCGAAATTCGGGCGTGCTATACCCATTGAATAGGATATCGAGAACCTGCCGACTCCGGGGTTGTTCCAGCTGAGATTAAGCGAGGGAAAGAGATAGCCGTAACTCTTGTTGTGATGCAAATTGTCGACAAGTTGCAAACCGTTGACAACGGTATGCTCATAGCGGAGTCCTATCTTTCCGAAGAATGAGTCCCGGAAACTTCTCTCGGCACTGACATACACCGCTGCTGTCCTTTCATTGTAATTGAAAGAGTTGCTCTGCAACGGATTATTTACCCAATCGCCGTCAATGAAGTCATTGATCTGCAGGTCGGTACTGTTGCTAATCCCGGTATAAGCTGCGCCGGCATCCATTTTGAAAAAAGCAAAAGGCAATGCAGCATCCAGTTTCACGGAATGGATACGGTACCTGTTAGTGCCGTCATCAGTAAGTCGCGTTGAATAGTCATCATCTTGCCATGTGGTTACATCTGAGAATGATCGGGTGTGTCTGTCAAAGAAGTTGTATGTCAGACTCAGCATCTTACCATTCCCGTCGATAGCCCAATCGCCGAATGCCGTCAGGGTGATAGCGTTATTAGGACGAGCCGGAGACATGTTCCGCGAGAATGAAGCGATACCATTATCAAAAGTTTCATCAAAGATATTACTTTTTAGTCGCATCATGCTGTAATTCAGAATTATTCCTGCACTCAGCCTGTCGGTAAACTTATATTTTAATAGCCCGTTGGCACCTAACGATCGGTTTGTAAAATGATTTGTACGGTCGGAAGTGCGGATATAATCGGAGAAAGTATAGATCCTGTCCAGATCATTTATCCCTTTCGTATTCAGCCAACTTGCATCTGCCGAAAGTTCTACTTTTCTGGTTGTATGGCTAATGTTTGCTCCAAGCAGGTAACTGAGATTTTCTCTGATAGTACCGTTACCCCATACGTTCCCTTTGGTTCCATGAGATTCGTTGCGCGTGGTGATACTGATGTAAGCCGTATTGGTTGCAGTCGCGTATTTTGCAGGAGGGGTGGTGAGAAGTTCAATTTTCTCTATGCCGGTTGATTGGAGATTCTTCAGACGCATTGCAATCGCTTCCGTCGGCATTTCCAGCAGATGACCGTCTATGATATATTTTACAGAGGTTTTTCCCGCTACGCTGACCTGATCATTTGTTACGCTAACACGCGGTATGCGGTCGAGCACCTGCACTCCATTCAATCCCAAGGCGTAGGGATCGTTTTTCGTGAGATAGACTATACGGTCAGGCTCCTGCCGGAGAACGGGACGGTTTGTAACTACGACAACTTCGTTGAGCTCTAATTCTTTTTCCCAATCAGAAGAGATAGAATCGTTGATTTCTTGAGCGAAAAGGCACATAGGAAGTGCTGCCACTGCTAACAGTAGCATAAATATTTTTCTCATACGTGGATTATTTACTTATTAGATATACGGGAGAGGATTTTACTTAAATGCTTTCTCCGGTCCTTTTATAAAAAGGGTAGCGGACTTACCTGAGAGGTCTTGCTGAAACCCGATATCAATTGTCTCGCCATTATTTGTTATTTTGACAATTGTCGATTTTCCACCTTCGCCGGTCTGTTCAAAATACTTGTTTGCCTTTGTCCTGTCTTTTGAAAGCGTTTCAGCGATTTTTTTCACGATAGCCGGGTTATCCTTAACCTGGAGCATACGAAAAAATGAGCCGTTTTCTTTTAAAATTGATGTACTTACGGTTGCCTCGTTGTTATAACGTCCATCAAAAAACTGCTCTACAGATATTTGTGGCGATTTTGCGTTTGCAACCAAAGTGACAATAACCATTGAGAATATAATCAGTAGTCTTTTCATAATTCAAGTGATTCAGTTGTTGAAAAATTGATCGTTCATTTGTTTTGCTCGCGCTTCCAATTCCGACATCTCTTTCATGAAATTTTCGGCTGATCGCAGATCTTCTTCTATCTGGGCTCTAGTGGCATCGTCGCTTAGACGGTGTCCGTCGGCATAAGCGATATAATATGCGTTGTTATCTATCTGATTGAATGGGGAATAGTGGGAATATGAAACACCTATGCCAATTAGAAGAGCGATTGAAGCAGCAACACTAAAGTAAGTCGCTCGTTTAGACCACCAACCTCGTTTTATTTGTGGAACTTTGTCAAACGGTTTATTGAAAGTGGTCAGTTCAATTCCCATCAGTTGACGCACATCATCGATCAATGGAGAATGATGGTCAACATGTGTGAGGACGTATCGAAGTTCATTCTCTTGGAGTACAGAAAGCTTGCAATCCATGAAAAATTCGCAAAGTTGCTCCGTTTCTTGTAACGTCAGTTCATCATCTTGCTTTTTCATTTTTCAAGTCTTTTGTAGTTATCACGTATTTTCCTTCTTGCACGGCTCATATTCATTCTGACCGCCTCGACAGACATATTTAAGGCCTCTGCGATTTCTTCGTATTCCATACCTTCATGTGTGACGAGGGTATAAATATGTTTTTGAATATCAGTAAGTCCGGATATAATCAATGCTTCAAAATTCTCAATGTCCTCAAACTGCACCGGATTAGTCTCAAGACTATTCGTATCAATTTCTTCTAACTGAATTGTTTGTGGTTTGCGTAATCTATCGATACAAACATTCCTTAAAACAGCAAACAGTTTGTTCCGAGCCTCGGACTTGGTTTCCACATCTCCGTTTCTCCATAGATTGAAGAACGTATCTTGTATGGCATCTTTGGCATCCTCATCGTTTTTGAGGAAACCTAAGGCACTTCGGTGTAATTTGTCACGAAGAGCCAGAAATGAAGATGTTAGATTATCTGTTTTCATTGCCTTACATTATAGATACGTTTGAAAACGAAAAACGTAACCTAGTAAAAATTTTTTCGTCTCAATTTACATATAAATATCCATCAAAGTTAGCAATTTTTAAAAGAACGCGAAAGTATCACGATAAGTAATACTTTGAAATTACGAAGATTATTTGTATCTTTGTTGCATATCAAAATAATCTGTATATGAAAGTATGTTTATCTTTGTTTATCTCGTTGATTAGTTGTTTGGGCGTATTTGCACAATCAGCTACTGAATATTTCAATGTGGGTAATCCTATTAAATATTGCGATACCGAATTTTCGTTGTTTTGGAGTGCTAATCCGCAAGAAGATTATTTTGTTCAAGAATATCTTCCACAGGGTGAAACTCTTGAACATTATAATCAAATGTTCACTGTATGTGTAATTTTATGGGATATAAGTCCGTTAGACTTGGTTCAGGCAAAAATCGCAGAATTGAAACAGCGCAAGAAGTCCGACCCGGTTACCAATTATATGTTAGCTGAAAATAATGGAGAGTATATCCTTGAATTTATTGTCAGTGATACCAACAATGACCAGATTAATACCGTAGAAGTCAATGTACATCATTATAAACCAAAGAATTTCAATGGTCGTAACGCATGTATTCTTGAAGTTTATTCATGTCGCGCGTATGGTGATGATATTATTGAGTTTATCCAATCAATTCCAAACAAAAGAAATTTGTGGTATGATGGAATGAACGAGCTCAACCTCGATCCTAAATTTCCAAAGAAATAAGCGTCTTTTTGCGCACATCATATCGTCCATAACTTTGAGTCACCAACCTCAATGTTATGGACTTTTCTTTTTATCAAGGAGACTTAAATTTCAATTCAGTTGTAATCGACATAGTCGCTATGTCTCCGAGCAAAGAACATTTGCCCGGACTAAATACCTGTGCTATTTATATTTTAATTTCTTAGTTTCGCAGTTAATATGGAAGTAGGTGAATGTGCCGGAGACATCAGCGAAGGCATTTAGTGCTTATATTTTGCATTGAGCCTGAGAGCAACATGACATGATTGTTTCTGCTGTAGCTTTGCATCGAGTAACCGCTTTAGGCGTTTTCGGAGGATATGAGCATGGAAGAATTTACCATATATACCGGACGTTCTCTTGCTACTTTCAAGCGTGATTTTGCAAAAATATCACAGTTATCACCGCAGAAATGGCTCATTGAACGCCGCTTGGAGAAAGCTGCAGAACTACTTGCTGAAGGTGTGAGCGTAATTGACACCTACATTCAGGTCGTATTCCGCAACCGTTCGCATTTCACTAAAATGTTTACGGCTAAATACAATTGTCCCCCTTCCCACTGGAAGAATAATCAGAAATGTTGTTAGTGACCTGATATGTTTCTATGCAGTGTTGCGGCATGTTGAAATTATTATTTGAGAAAATGGCGGAAACATCCGGTATTTTTTACTAATTTTGAATAAAAATTTAAATACGGATATTTATTGGTTTACATGCCGGAGTTTCGGGCGTTATTTTCCCGATATGTGGCGCTATAATTTCAGATTGTAATGACAAAGGAAAGCGATTGGTGGACATCACCGACAGAGAGTGAGGACGGAAATCTTATAATGGTTACAGGTCGACGCGATGTAAGCGAGTTCCGTGATAATCCCAGATTCAACATACGTATTGAGGTGACATACAAGTATGACGGGGATAAAAACGGGATGCCCGATCTTGAGACTTCGGAACAACTTGAAAAGGTGACCGACGCGATAAAAGCGGAACTTGACAAGGACCCTGTCGCGGTGATGACGGGAATCTATACCGGTGACGGCGAGCGCAATTGGATTTTCTATACTCCCAGTACCCGGATATTTGAAAAGAAAATCAACAACGCGTTGTCAGCGATGCCTGTGCTCCCTCTTTCAATCTATGCCGAGAATGATCCTGAATGGAATGAGTATTCCGAAATGAAAGAATTGACAGAAATTATTCCCGAGTAAATAAATTAAGTCAATTATTATGGTCTCTTCCTCAATAAAAATCACTAACTTTGAGGAATATTTGAAATTGAGCAACCGATGAATGAGGAAACGCTAAGTCAGCTCTATCTAAAAGATACCGCATTTCAGAATCTTATGCAGCGACGCATTTTTAATGTGTTGCTTATCGCGTCGCCTTATGATGCTTTCATGATGGAGGAGGACGGACGTGTTGAAGAACAGTTATACTTTGAATATGTGGCACTTAACCTGAGCTCTCCTCCGCGAGTGACGCGTGTGCCTCATATCAATGACGCGCTTGAGGTTCTGTCGCAGAAACATTTTGACCTGATTATAGCGATGCCCGGTGTCGATATCTCCGAGACGTTTGAAGGCGCGCGCAAAATAAAGGGGTTGTATCCCGATACACCTATCGTGGTTCTCACACCGTTCTCCAAGGAGGTGTCGCGCCGATTGTCACACGAGGATTTCTCCGGCATAGATTATGTTTTCTCCTGGCTCGGTAATGTTGATCTTCTGCTCGCTATCATAAAACTTCTGGAGGACAAGATGAATGCTGAAAACGATGTCCTGGATGTCGGTATACAGATGATACTTCTTGTCGAGGATTCCGTAAGATTCTATTCGTCGATTCTGCCTCATCTCTATAAGTTCCTGTTGAAACAATCGATGGAGTTTTCGACCGAGGCGCTTAATGAGCATGAGCAGATGCTCCGAATGCGCGGACGACCCAAAGTGATGCTTGCACGCGACTATGAGGAAGCCGTCAGGATATACAAGCGATATGGCAAAAACATGCTCGGCGTCATTACCGATGTCTCATTTAAACGTGACGGCGTCAAGGATCCAGAAGCAGGATTGAAACTCGCTGCATATCTCAGGGAACAGGATCCGTATCTGCCGATTATCGTTGAGTCGACCGAGACAGCTAACAGAGAGAAAGTCAATAAGTTTGACGGTATCTTCATTGATAAAAATTCCAAGAAACTACCAGTTGACCTCGGAAAAGCTATAACAGAGAACTTTGGATTCGGTGACTTTATAATCAGGGATCCGCAGACCGGGGAGGAAATCACGCGCATTACGTCGCTTAAGGATATGCAGATGAAAATTTTCGATATCCCGTCTGACGCGCTCTTTTACCACACCTCGCGTAATGATATATCGCGCTGGCTCTATTCCCGTGCAATGTTTCCTATCGCCGAGATCATCAAAATCCACCGATCACACTCGATTGATGAAATGCCGGCGACGCGCCAACTGTTTTTCGACCTTATCGTTAAATACCGGCGCATGAAAAACCGCGGTGTGGTTGCCGTGTTCCGTAAGGATCGCTTTGACTACTATTCCAACTTTGCACGTATCGGTCAGGGATCGCTTGGAGGTAAAGGTCGCGGTCTTGCATTCATCGATTCCATAATAAAGAAAAATCCTGTCTGCGACAATTTTGACGGAGTGACGATTTCGATACCGCGCACAGTAGTGCTGTGTACCGACATCTTTGACGAGTTCATGGCGACTAATGACCTCTATCCGTTGGCACTTAGTGATTTGCCTGATGAAACAATATTGCGGGCATTTCTCCAGGCACGACTGCCCGAGAGACTTGTAGAGGATTTCATGGCTCTGTTTGAGGTCGTTGACAAGCCGCTTGCGATACGTAGCTCGAGCCTCCTCGAAGATTCCCATTATCAGCCATTTGCCGGAATATATTCGACCTACATGATCCCTCGCGTGGAGGATAAATATGAGATGTTGCGACTGCTCAGTGAGGCGATAAAAGGCGTATATGCATCGGTATTTTATGCCGACAGTAAAGCCTACATGACCGCTACGAGCAATGTCATAGACCAGGAAAAAATGGCTGTCATCATTCAGGAAGTTGTCGGGAATGAGATTAACGGATATTATTTCCCGTCATTTTCAGGTGTCGGTCGATCGCTCAACTATTATCCTATTAATGATGAGCGTCCTGAAGATGGTGTAGCCGAGGTCGCGGTCGGATTGGGAAAGTATATTGTCGATGGCGGACTCAGTCTCCGATTTTCTCCGCGACATCCCGACAAAGTGTTGCAGACGTCGACTCTCGACCTGGCGCTGCGTGACACACAGACACGTTTGTATGCCCTTGATCTCAACAATATAACTGATGATTTCAAAGTCGATGACGGATTTAATATCGTTAAAAAACGCGTTCAGGACTTTGCCGATACGGGCGCTTTAAAATACCTCGTCTCGACATTTGATGTGAATGACCAGATCATACGGGACACTGACCGCGGTTTCGGACGTAAAGTCGTCACTTTCGCAAATATTTTAAACCACGGCGCTTTCCCGCTTGCCAAAGCGGTGGAATTTATGCTCGTCAACGGGCAACAGGAGATGAGGCGTCCCGTAGAGATAGAATTTGCCGGTACGATTGATCATTCGGGCGAGATGAAAGGTCATATTTACTGGCTTCAGATACGCCCGATAATCGATCGGAAGGATTTAGTCGACGATACGATATTGTCGGTTCCTGAAGATGAGCTTATCTTAAAGAGCAATACGGCGCTCGGACACGGCAACATCGAGAATGTGTCGACTGTCGTCTATGTACGTCCTGAGAATTTCTCGTCGATGAACAATCCTGTTATCGCTCGTGAGATAGAACATCTTAACCGTAGATATGTGAAAGAGGGTATCAATTACATCCTGATAGGTCCCGGTCGGTGGGGATCAAGCGATACGGCACTTGGAATCCCAATAAAATGGCCTGATATTTCAGGCGCCAAACTTATAGTGGAGTCCTCGTTGACAGGTTATCGTATCGAGCCGAGTCAAGGTACGCACTTCTTTCAGAACCTTACGTCGTTCGGGGTAGGGTATTTTACGATAAATCCGTTCTCCAATGACGGAATTTATGACATAGATTATCTTAACAGTATTGATGCAATCTATGAAACTGAGCATATCAGAGTAGTGAAATTTGATTCTCCGCTTACAATCGGCATTAATGGTCGGAAAGGCGTAGGAATTGTAAAAAAATATAACAAATAACCATTAATAGATTTGATAATGGCATTTTTTGGGAAAATAAAACGGGCATTCGGCTTTTCAAATGATGATATTGAAGAGGAAATCGAAGGCATTGATGCAACGGTACGACCCTATCAGCCAAAGACGGTTGATAACAGTAATCAGGATGATGGACCTGATGTGTCTGATTCAGATGCGGTAGCAGAGCGTATTGCTGCAAACATGACTAATGATATAAGTACTGATCAAATTTTCTCGTCAGTCGTGAAAATTTTCAACGATACGCTTCCCGATTTTCTCAGAGCCGGGATCAACGAGGACGCGCAACGTAAGTACCTTTACGAATCACTTGATAATTCAATAAAGGAATATCTTGATAAAGTAAAGAACAATGCCCGCGAGATGTGTCGTGTCGAGTGGGAAAACGAGCGCAAGCGTCTCCTGTCTGAAACATCGTCGCTGCGTGATAAGGTAAAATCGGTAGAGGAGTCAAGTTCGGAAAACAAGCGCCAACAGTTGAGCGCCGAGCGGCAGAAACGCGCTTTATCGGAGCGTATTCATGATCTTGAAAGCAAAATAACGGAACTGGAGGCTGAGAAAGAGCAGTATGAACTTGAAAACCGCAGCCTTATCAATAAACTTCGCGTAAGTAACGTGATGAGTGATCTTGACTGTGATGCTGTCGACAAGATAAACGAGTTGAATAAAACGGTGGAAACACTTACCCACCAGAATTCTGAGCTGAACACCGACATCAGTCAGTTAAAGGCAAAAATTGAGATGAGCGATGTGATGATTAATGATCTTAACGCTCGCGCCTCGGCAGCACAGGCTGATCTCGCGTCACGTGAAAAGGAAATTGAAGAGTTTAAAGCCAATATCACCGCTGCTCAGCAGCGTGAGCGCGTGCTTCATGACAAGTTCACGGATCTCTCTGCTGAACTTGACAGTACTCGCAATGAGTTGGAGGAAGCTCATAGTGCTATGTCGGTAGTAGAGGAAATACAGAAAGAACTTGATAAATTTGAAGATATAAAAAACAGCAAGAATAACCAGATTTCAGAACTTCAGTTATCGCTCCGTAAACGTGACGAGCGTATCGTCGCTCTCGAAGTCGAGTTGCGCAGTCTCCATGAATCAATGGAGTCAAGCAATAGCAAGCACCATGAAAGTGAAGAGCGTCTTGCCGATGAGATCAAACGTCTGAATAAGGTGATTGAAATGGCGGGTGCAGGGAAAGAGTCGAAAAAGCGTAAGAGACCGCCGGTCAAGATTTCTGCAATAGATGAAGATCTTGACAGCACTGACTGGCTCGTCGCTACGCCTCCCGAAGGAACAAACGCCCGCCCCGGCGGTGTCGCCGATAATGAGTTCGGCTATCAGGAACCCGTCCGTAAGAATCCTCCTGAAAACTCGGCACAGATGTCTCTTTGGTAATTCTTCTGTAATATTCTGAATTAAAATTGGAAAAACAGTATGTATTCTAAAATATCATTATTGATGCTCGGAATTTCACTTGTGTCATTCTCGAGTAGTGCAGCAGCCCCGGCAATCTCTGTCAGCGATGTTGCCGAATATGTATATCCTGCAAATAAATATGACCGTCCGGCTACATTTACCTATATGCCCGACGGCGAGAGTTATCTGATGCTCTCGGATGACGGTCAGCGTATTATTAAATATGAAACGGCGACAGGTAAAGAGTTGGGGGTTGTCATTGATGTGGCTAACACACGTGACACTAAAATAAGTGATATTGACGGTTATATCCTGAGTCCTGACGGTAGCAAACTGCTGGTTTACCGTAATATGCGATACATCTATCGCCGATCGTTCACAGCTGAGTATTATGTATATACAATTTACCGCAACATCCTGACACCGTTGTCCACAAATCACAAAACGCAGATGTCGCCGGTATTCTCGCCCGACAATCGTATGGTCGCCTTTGTCGCTGACAACAATATCTATCTTAAGAAACTTGATTTCAATACCGAGATTCCGGTGACTACCGATGGAGAAAGAAACAAAATTATAAACGGTGTTCCTGACTGGACTTATGAAGAGGAGTTTTATACGACTTGTTCGATGACTTGGTCTCATGACAATTCGACACTATGCTTCTTAAAGTATAATGAGACCGATGTGCCGTACTACTCTTTTCCGCTATATGAAGGTAGTTGTAACCCTATCGAGCGTTATGCTCTCTATCCGGGAGAGTTCTCCTATAAATATCCGGTAGCAGGTCAGCCTAACTCAAAGGTGACAGTCCATAGTTACGATGTCGACAATCGTAAACTCAAAAGGATTGATCTGAAGGATGGAATGATTGAATATATTCCCCGTATAACATATTCGGGTACCGGTGACCGGCTGTTGGTGACAACACTCAACCGCGAGCAGAATCGCATGGAGATTTATTCAGTCAATCCCAAGTCAACAGTGATAAAGTCAATCCTTGTCGAAGAATCGCCTACATGGATTTCTCCCGAGACATACGAGAATATGACTGTCGAAAGCAATAGTTTCGTTATCATATCAGGACGTTCGGGTTATGATCATCTTTACCGGTATTCTTACGCAGGTGACCTGATGAAACAGTTGACGACAGGTGATTATGATGTCACAGCTTATTACGGGACCGATGCGCTTGGTAACATATATTATCAGTCGACCGTTTCAGGTCCTCTCAACCGTGTTGTCACGCGTGTGGATTTGAAAGGGAAAGCTACCGTCATAGGGAAAGAAAACGGTACTACTTCCGCTGAATTCTCTCCGGCAATGAATTATTTCATGCTCTCTTACAGTAATACTACAACTGCTCCTCGCTTTTCCTTGTATAATAGCAAGTTAAAAGAACTGCGCACTGTCGTAGACAATGAGTCTTATTCGCGCAAATATGCCAATCTGCCTGCAAAAGAGTTCTTTACATTTAATAGTGACGGTTACACTCTTAATGGATATATGATTAAGCCGATTGATTTCTCTCCGTCACGTAAATATCCGGTCATAATGTGGCAATACAGCGGTCCCGGTTCACAGGAAGTGCGCGACTCATGGGCTGTTGACTGGTACTACGCTGCTGCACGACATGGATTTATTGTCGTGTGTGTCGATGGTCGTGGCACCGGTGGTCGCGGACGTAAATTCCAGGATGTCGTTTACAAGCGTTTAGGCTATTATGAGTCGATTGACCAAGTGAATGCGGCACGCTATGTCGCAATGTTGCCTTTTGTTGATGCGTCACGCATCGGTATATCGGGTTGGAGTTTCGGCGGATATGAGACTTTGATGGCTATTTCGCAAGAAAATGCGCCGTACGCTGCTGCCGTAGCGATCGCTCCGGTCACGAGTTGGCGTTATTATGACACGGTGTACACGGAACGTTACATGAACACACCGCAAGCCAATGATGAAGGCTATCGTGAAAGCGCCCCAATCACATACGTGTCAAATGTGGAATGTCCGTTGCTTATTATGTCCGGAACAGCCGATGACAATGTGCATCTCTCAAACACGATGGAATATGTTTCACGTCTTGAATCTGTCAATAAGTGGTGTGACATGCTGTTGTTCCCTAATATGAATCATTCGATCTACGGATGTGGGTCAAGGGCATTGGTGTATACCCGTATGCTCAATTATTTTAATAAAAACATGTAATTGCCATGCATAGAGCCCAAGAAAGAAGAGCAGCTATTACTCATTATATATTAAGTCTGTGGCGCACTTATGCATTGTCGCTCGGATTTGTGGTAGCACTGGTTGCGCTGTCTCCGCTTGTAAGGAAGTGGCTTCTGCCGGTGTTTGCATTTCTGTTTTTCATAGTGCTGATGATGTCATCAAGAAGCAACTGTAAATCTGACCGTGTCACATGTTTCCGGTTTGCAGCGATAATGAAACGGGTGATTTTTACGGCTATGTTGATACTCATCGCACTCAATCTATGGCTTCATAATGCGACAACCGAACTTACCGGGCAACCCATAAATCATTCTCAACCTTATCTTGTCAATATGATTATGGCTCCGTTGCTTACGATTTTTACCGGTATCTATCTGCTGATGGGCAAGAAAAGAGGCGGATACTGCCGTAGCTGCAATGCTTGCGCGGCAACAGCCGGGGAGATCGGTTTTATCGGTAATATACTGTCAAAAGAGTCGAAGTCTCAGACGCGGATGGTGTTCTGGATGTCGCTGCTGATTTCGATACTTGAATGGTACTATTATTATAATTATTATATTACGGTAAATATAAATACTCCTGATAGTTTTATATTTCTGTGGCTACCGATGGCGGTATATGTCTTGTCGTTGATTTATCTGGGCATCCGGTACTATTCGATGTGGGCATTTTACTGCTATAATGATGGATTACGTATCATAGAGCGTTCAAGCACCTCGTCTTTAAGATACTTGATTATCCATGGTGATCAGGTCTATCTAAAATTGTGCGACCGTGTAGGGGAGAAGGATTATGGCGAGTTTGACACACCGGCACGAGTGCGTGTGTCTTATCGGGAAAATGTCAGGGATGATGATGCTGTCGCCGATTTAAAGTCATTGACCGGTATTAAACAATTCAGTATGCGATTCCTTTACCGAAGCGCTAATGCGTGTACCCTCAATAATGCGTTTCATTACATGTGTTATGTTGATGACCCGGTTGAAATTGACGAATCACGTATCGGTGGGGGCAAATGGATGACTCTTAGTGATGTCAACCGGCTACTGCATGAGCGCAAACTCGCGTTTGATCTGATGGGCGAGATAAATCGTGTCTACACAATTGCCATGGCGTGGAAAACTTATGACCGCGACGGCAATCGCCTTTATAAAATAAAACATTATCGTCCTACATTCCGTCTGTCCGATATAAAAGATTGGAAAGTTGATTTCAAAGATCAACATTGGCTGACGGTTGCCGTAAATAATGAGGACCGTGCGTTTTTCAAACTGCGCCGTTTCTGGCGTCGGCATATTGAAGGAAAAGAATATTGAAAATGGCGGAAAATACGTTTAATGCCCCACTGCTTGTTGTTACCGGTCCCACAGCTTCAGGTAAAACACGCCGAGCCGTCGATCTTGCCCGTGCCCTTGATGGAGAGATAGTCAGTGCTGATTCCCGTCAGGTCTATCGTGGTATGGATCTCGGTACCGGTAAGGATCTTGAGGAGTATGGTGAGATCCCGTGTCATCTCCTTGATGTAAGGGAGGCGGGTGACAAATATAATCTTTTCCAATATCTTAAAGACGCAAACCGTGCGATAGATGATATCCTGTCGCGGGGAAAACTGCCTGTTGTCTGCGGCGGATCAGGTATGTATGTGGAGGCGATACTCAACGGTCTTGCTCTTCCTGAAGTCCCCGAGAACATAGTGCTCCGAGAGCAATTGCAGGATAAGTCGCTTGAGGAACTGACTGAAATACTTTCGTCGATGAAGTCACTGCATAATGTGACAGATGTCGATACCGTGAAACGTGCCATAAGAGCGATTGAAATTCAGACTTACTATATTGAGCATCCCGAGGAAGCGGCAGCCACGGAACCGCACCCCCGTAAAAATGCGGTTATTATATGTGTCGATATTGACAGGGACAATCGTCGCCGGCGCATCTCTGAGCGTCTCCGTCAACGTCTGGACAGCGGTATGGTAGAGGAAGTAAGACACCTTATTGACAGTGGAGTGGCACCCGATGCACTAATATATTATGGGCTTGAATATAAATACCTTACACTCTACGTTATTGGACAGCTCGGTTATGATGAAATGGTAAGTCAGCTTGAAACGGCTATACATCAGTTTGCTAAACGGCAGATGACATGGTTCCGTGGAATGGAACGCAGAGGATTTTCACTCAATTGGCTCCCTTGGGACATGCCTGCCGATAAATTCGTTGATACTGTGCGTGAAATAATCAACCGGGGGAAGTTATGAGATCGTGGTGTATAGTATTGTCAATCGCTATTGCAACAATGACGGCATTAGCCGACGACAGTATCCGTCGGGTTTATATTGAAGATATATCCATCCGGGACTCGAGTTGTGTTTTCAATTTGCCTGATTGTAATGCCGGTTTCACGGCTGAGATATGTGGTAGTGTCGATGCCAACAAAGATCGTCCGGGAATGAGTCCTGCATCATGGTCAGCAACCTGGCAGTCGTCAGGCTCCGATTATAGTATTGAACTGAAAATGGAGTGGGGTAATCGTGAGTTCGGCTCACCGTTTGATGCCCGTTTCCTTAAATTGACCGGTATAGAGACTGACCGTAGCGGAGCAAAAAATACGGTAATATCTCAGCATTTTGAAAAGGGAGTCAACCTTAATGAAGGGAATAACACGATGGTTTGTGTCGTAGTTGATTCCGTTATGCGAGTATATCTCGGTAATAATTATGTCGGTTATGTAGGGCAGTTTCCTATTTCAGATTATCCTGATAAAGTGAAGCTGACTTCAACGGGTAAGACCGATTTTGATTACTTTGTCTTTGAGTCATCTGACAGTCGTGACTTGTCGACTTCATGGTGCCGCGATTCGCTTGATCGTGTATTTGATGTCTCACAAAATTGGCTGGAAGGCTATTGGGAATATCTTGATAGAGACAATGATACCGATTATGCACGTCTGGGCGGGAATTATACTCTTGCAATTGTAGCGTCGGAAACTCCGGGCGTTTATAATATTATATATGTATCGGGAGCAAGGACCAATTCTCACTTGTGGCATGAAGGGATGTTGAAAGGACAGATCAAGGAGACACAATTCACTGACCGCTATGAGTTATACTGGTATGACTCGGAAAGGACTCCGGTCGACAGTGAAATATACGCCCTCACAGAAGGGAAGTCGCTGTTGACATTCAACTTCCCTGTATTGAAGAGCAAGTTCAGGTTTATGAAGCGGAAGTTGTAACCTCTTTTACGCTATCGGTTGCGATAGTATATATCAGGGAATTATCAAGTAGCGAGACTGTGTAATGTCGTGCATCACGTGATACACTGTAAACATCATCCAGACTATCGATACCCTGTATGTACTCATATAGAGCCGGCGGGAGCTGGTCAAACAGGAATACTGTCGGGAGCGTTTCGCCGTATCCGTTAACCGAAATCCATGAGTAATTGCTGTCAAACGACAGCGCGGCGCTGTTGCGTAATTTTACATGGTAGACATTGTCACTGCTACCGTAATCCGACACTCCCTGTCCGGGGAAATACTGTGATAAAAACTCTGTTATAGGGGTCGGAACCTCGTCCCATGCCGTATCACTGTCACATGACTGCATCGCAGTTACTCCTATCAGGATCGCCGTTATGTAGAGTACACTTTTAATAAATCGTTTCATGATTTTCATAGTTTTTATACTCTTATAACAATAGTTTCACAACATTGTTTAATAATCACTGAGACATAACAGAGGTAACATATCGGAACCGCGGGCGACTCCTTCTGTTCAGCGCATGTAACGACGATTGAGAGATTCAAACCGGTCAGTCGACTTGAATGTTTCAAGCCAGTGATTGAGACTGTCGAGCAGTAGCGAGTCGCGTTGTGCCACTATCCAAGACTGGAACTGATTGAATGAAATTTCAACCGACGTGTCAAGATTGGGATAGCTGTCAAGCATCGACATGGCGAGCCGGCGATTGACTATCGCATTAGGTATCTCACCGATTGCCGTTAACATGACCAATTGTTCGGACGCATAGTCCGGATCCTCTTTAATAATGATAGTGTCGCCGAGTTCTCTTGCAAGGTTCTTTAACCTGGATTTCAACGGAGAGTTTGCCGGGAGGAAAACTGTAGCTCCTGATAAATCCTGTTGGCTTTTTATCGGAAGTACTCCGGCACTGTCAACGGTCTGCACAAGTATCTGACGGTCAATTGCCACCGGGATAGTGAACAGATACTTGTCTTTAAGCTCGGCAGTCATCGGGATGTCAGCGATTACTATATCATATCGTCCCTCATCGAGTTTGCGCAGCACACCGGCAATATCGGTAAATCCGTCAATTTTAACCGTCAGATCATTGGTTTCAGCGAGAGACCTGACCATGTCATAATAATATCCGCAAAGAGTATCACCCATTGTTGATACTCCGATAGGCGAAATCTCCATAGCGATGTTCAGTGTATCACCTCCTGCACGCCGGTCGGTGATCGAATGTACCGGCGACGAACAGTTGCGTATCATTACCATCAGAAGGACGATAATGACCATCAGTGACATATACACTGTGAGACTTCCTCGTTTAGGCTCAAACCGGTTCATGGTAGTTTTCCGCAAATTAATTTGTTAAATCGACTGACAATCCGAATTGGAGTCTACGAGGATTGAGAGGGTAGTGTGGCATCGAGAAATAATTGGTCCCGGTCAGACCTTGATTGACATGCGACATCATGATGTAGAAACGTGTCTTACTGAGTTTCATGTTGATATAAGCGTTCATGAAAGGATAGTTTCCACACTCCACTGTGTTCTGATTGTAGAAACTCATCGTCGCAGGTTGATAGGCAACGCTCTTGTATTTTGTATAATAATCACAGTCAACGCCAAGTTGCACATATAATGTCGCTACCTTGAACATCAGATACAGATTACTATAGACCGCAAGTTTCGGTATGGGTATAACATCCTGATTACTTGACGTCTGATATGTTACGCGGTTGTCCCAGTGCAGTATTCCAGCCTTTATGCGCTGATTGAGCGTAGCGCTGAACACCTGTACGTTACCCGAATGTTGAACCGGGAGACATTTTGAATCAAAATATATGTAATTCTGCACATTTTCGACTCCTACATTTATGTTTGTCCCGGTATGCGGTATGTTCAGCTCTCCGCCTACTCTCAGGCTACGGGTCTTGCCAAAGTCGTTTTTCCATATAAAATGATTGGACACATAGTTATTCATCAGATATGGCGCCGATTCATTTCTGAACGTTCCGTAACCGGTCAGTCTCACCGTGTCACCGAAAAGTCTCATGCGGGCATCGACATGACCTTTAGCCTTGATTTCTCCGGCTGCTCGTCCCACGATACCAAGCTCGGCAGTCGCTTCATAGGTAAGTATCGAGCCTTGCTGTTTGGTCAGTTGGGCACCTACCCACAGTAAATTTTCGGTAGCCGTAGGCTTCACCGGCGTATCATAAGGGTAGGGGGAGAGTCCCTCAGGGAGCTCTGCACGGTTTATGCTGTCAATAGTCTGATTGTAACGGCGTATCTCATGAGTCATGAAAGCGGCAAGTCCCGCTTTTGCATATTTGTTGAATCCCTCGAGAAGCGAGACCCCGAATGTATTGCGCAACTGCCAGTATGATGTCCGGTCATACGTGTCGTTAAGCGACAGATACGTATTTTCCCAAAAATCTTTGTTTTGTGACGAGTTGGTGTTTATAAATTCATGTCGGTTCTGATTGTATTTAAGCGTCCATATAAAACTTGTCACCGGTATAAATTCATAGTTGGGAACAGTGTCAGCGTCAGCTCCCTCTATTGTGTCAGGAAGTTCCCTATAATATCCGAGCTTATATTTAGTATTGAGATACAGTTCGCCTCCTACAAGACGTGTATGTGCTGCGTTAAGATTAGTCGGGATAGTTTTTGTGTCGACACTGGTTGAACCACCTTGGATTTCGGCTGGGTCAGTGATGTAAAGATCGTTGGAGATACCGCCGTTTTCCTTGTTGACGCTGTTATAATGATTGTAATATCCTTGAAATTCAATGTGGTCACCGATATAAGAGCCTGAAAATCCCCAGATAAAGTCCTTTGTTGCCTGATAATTGTATGAGCCTTTTGAATAAGGATAGTCAAGCAATGCGCCTATCTGAACTTTTTTGTTGGCATTACCTGAAAATATCGCTTTCAGTCGGTCCTGGACATTTTCTTTACCGCCACCGGTGCTATAAGACAGAAGTGTCATCGGTATGCGCGTATTGTAGAATTTCATCGTTTTTTCCGACGGCAGATATGCACTCAGCGCGTCACGGAAAAAGAACGGCGACATCGGCTCGCGGTCAAAGAAAATGAGCGTTTCACCTTCAGCACCATAGTTTCCTGTTGTTGCGTAAGCCGGTGATACAGCCGAGGGTATAAACTCCTGAGCGTAGTTGGTAAATAGTGTGTCAATAGTTGACTCTTCCCTAAGACCAAGCGGTTCAATAACCTTCCAGGCATAGGAGGGGGCTACGACTTTAGGCGTTTTGCTCTGATCGTTTTTGGTGGAAGCAGCCTGCGTAGCCGAGATTGAAAATATTATAGATAATATTAAGAGAAGTCGTTTCATTTCAACCGACAAAGTTAACAATTACTTGCTTAATATCTTAGTCATGTGCCCAAATTTATTCTTTATTAATAATGTATTTCATATAATTTCGCCGCATTAAAAATATCTGACATCATTTGCGATAAAATAATCGCTTAAAATTTGCATAATTCAAAAACAAGCCTTACCTTTGCACCGTAAAAATCGAGGGAAAGCCCTCTGATACATTTTAAGGATTGGAGAGGTGGGTGAGTGGCTGAAACCACCAGTTTGCTAAACTGACGTAGGAGCAATCCTACCACGAGTTCGAATCTCGTCCTCTCCGCCACAAAAAAAGCCAAGCATTTGCTTGGCTTTTCTGTTATTAAGTAGTGACAGGTGAGAAAGAGCAGAGTTCGGACATTTATTGGGAATCAGCTGCAAAATCCGGTTGAAGTGCTAAAAAATGGATGCTAAATCTCAAATTCCTTGTCCTGATTCCCTATTAATATAAGGAAGAAAAGTATTACTGATAATGCAATTGGTACGAAATACCACCACTGATTGTCTACCTTCATCGCAATAATAATCAAGAAGTAAAGAGTATACATTCCGTTAATGTCGGATAGCCGGTTATTTATTGTGATGCGTTTCGGTTTTTTAATCCAAAGCCAAAGCGAATATCCGATAAAGAGCAAAAGGGCTAATGATTCACAAATGACCGGCAGAAGTATAGATCCCGTGGAAGCCATTAACAAAAAGCACACAATTATTACTAACATGAGTGAGTTAAGCACTTTACTCTGAAAAAATGCATGTAGTCTGCGATGCCTGATATCCTGTTTCATAAATTAATAAGCTATTATTCAGTCCTATTGCAACTCTTAATTTTGCCCGAGTTTTAGAAGTTGTACCCTATGCTGAAAGTGGCACGGTTTTCATGGAATTTACTATCTGAGTCTCTAAGCATGTTCATCATACCGATTCCTCCGTTCACGCCAAAATAAAAATGTTGGTAGGTAATCCCGGCTCCAATACCCCATAGAACATTTACACGTTTCATTCCTCCATTATCGCCATACACACTTTCCGACATTTCTATATTATAACCTTTGATATATTCTTTAGCTGAGAAACCGACCTCTAATTCCGGTCCGGTAAAAACAGAGACTTTAATATCGTCGGTGAAATCGAAATGATAACCAGCCATGACAGGTATGCGCATACCGAATTTTTTTATTGATACGCTGTTAAAGATTATATCATCCTGAATAGCCTCTACATACTCTTTTTTAATGGAATAAGTGTCATAATAGAGTTTCAGCCCGGGCTCGATGTAGAAGTTAGCTACGACGGGAATATTGTATATTCCGCCAAATTCCACACCTCCACCGTTATTGAATACATCTACTCCTACATTGTATGCAGAAATCTTCCCCGGGCATGTTACGTCGCCTCCGACACGAATACCGAAATACGCTTTATTTTCGGGATTGTTTACGATTGTACTTTGTGCCATGACCGACATGGTGGCTGACGCAACAATCATCATTGAAACAAGAAATTTTTTCATAATAATTTGCTGTCCTATGACTCTAAGAACATTAAGTTTATATGCGGAAGCGTGAGCCAACTATGCCATGTCATAAGTCGGAGGTCATAGCATAACGCTTCCTGATTTACCAAAATGTTGTGAACTGAACAATGCCAATCCAAACACAAAAATACTTAAACCAAATAGTAATACAAAATTTCCGAGCCCATAAAATTTGAAACCAACGATTAACCTTCTTATTTAACGTCACAATTACTCCGGAACACTATTTCTGATATGTCGGCAATAATTTGCGACGATTCTGTCATATCGTATGCCGAGTCAGCGATAAAGACCGCTATGGCGTAATGGTGATTATCGGAAATGTTCACATAGCCGCAGTCGTTGACCGCAATGATACGGTTCTGAGAGTTTATATCACCTGTGCCGGTTTTATGTCCGATGACAACCGAGGTCGATAATAGTGGTTTGGCAAGTCGGTCGGTTCCGGTCGCACACGATTCCATGAACTCGGCTATCAGCTGATACTTGTCGGAAGTGTGCCGTAGTTCGGTGTTGAATCGATCAAGTAGCCGAGCCATTTCTAAAGGAGTGGCACGGTTGAGATAGCTTGCATATATGTCACGGTGCATGTCGTCCTCCGTGACTGAAACGTGTATTTCAGGAAATCCTGATTCAGAGATAAATCTATTGATTTCCTCGGGACCGCCCAATAGTCGTAACAGTATGTCACAAGCATTGTTATCGCTGTCGATGAGTGATGACGATAACAGCTCGGCTATTGACAGCCGTAAATCAGTAATTCCGTATTTCTCCCTTAAAGGACTCCAGGTATTAATTTTTATCTCATCAGCCGTGATCGGAATAGAATCGGAAAATCCGATGTTATGATTATCGCAGTAGGCGGCGACAGCCAGTGCGAGCGGAAACTTAAAAACACTGAGCATCGGAAATTCCTTTCTACCGTTGACCTGCACCGTATCGCATCCGTCAATGATTACGGCGATCCCTATACGGGCATCTTTGTCAGCGACATAATCCATCAGCTGCTGTTCAAGCTGATTGTTATCCTTCCTCACACTTGAGCAAGCCGTGATTGCAACGATTAATATCAAATGAAAAACATATCGCAGACGAGTCATAAACAGATTAATGCATTACGGTTAAACTTATAGACAAAAGTAATAAAATATTTCCTTAGCCGCTCTATGCGTAGGTCATTTTTGAGAAGGATGGTTAATAATAGGACTCGTTTATTTTGTAGAACCGACGTTATTTCCTATCTTTGCAACACAAGATTATGAGTGACGATAAGATAAAATCGGCGGCAAAATCGGCTTTCACGGTATTTCTTAACAGCAGGAAACTGAGAAAGACCTATGAGCGTTATGCCATACTGGAAATGGTGTATGACATGACCGACCATTTTTATATCGAATCGTTATATACGGCACTTGAACAGTCGTGTCATCATGTGAGTCGTGCAACGGTCTACAACACTATGCAGTTGCTGATTGAAGCCGGGCTTGTGCGCCGTCATCAGTTTGGCAATCAACCGGCTCAGTATGAAAGAGTGACAGGACAGCGTATCGGCAACCATCATCACCTGATATGCACGGAATGTGGAAAAATCAGGGAGGTTAAGGACAACGAACTGTTTAAGCGGCTCGGACAGATAAGGTATCCGACATTTCAGACTGAATATTTTGCTTTGTACGTCTACGGCATCTGTAGCCGGTGTAACAGACGCTTGAAAAAACTGAATGGCGGAACTGCAGGTTGATTTTAGAAATTTACTACTTTATATATAATATAATTTTTATTGAAAATTATGAAAGTTGATGTTTTGCTCGGTTTGCAATGGGGCGATGAGGGAAAAGGAAAGGTTGTTGATGTGCTGACTCCGCACTATGACGTGGTAGCACGTTTTCAGGGTGGACCTAACGCCGGTCATACACTTGAATTTGACGGTAAAAAATATGTACTCCGCTCAATTCCATCGGGCATCTTTCAGAAAGGACAGGTTAACATTATAGGTAACGGTGTAGTTCTCGACCCGATACTCTTCAAAGAAGAGGCTGAAGCGCTTGAGGCAAACGGAATACCCTTGAAAGATATTCTGAAAATATCTAAAAAGGTTCATCTGATTCTTCCTACTCACCGCCTGCTCGATGCTGCGAATGAAAAAGCCAAAGGTGGTGCAAAAATCGGTACGACAGGTAAGGGTATCGGACCGACTTATACCGATAAGATTTCACGAAACGGTTTACGTCTCGGCGACATACTGAATAACTTTGATGAAAAATATGCAGCGGCACGTGACCGCCATGTCGCACAGCTCCGCGCGATGGGCGAAAACCCCGAGTTTGCTGACCTGGAGGCAAAGTGGCTTGATGCTATCGAATATTTGAAGGGTTATGATATTGTTGACAGCGAGTATCTGGTCAACGATTATCTGCGTCAGGGTAAATCAGTGCTTTGTGAAGGCGCTCAGGGAACTCTTCTTGACGTTGATTTCGGATCATATCCCTTTGTGACTTCAAGCAATACGGTCTGTGCCGGAGCTTGCTCGGGACTTGGTGTAGCTCCTAATAAAATCGGTGAAGTATACGGTATCTTCAAGGCTTACTGCACACGTGTCGGTAGCGGACCGTTCCCGACCGAACTGTTTGATGAGACCGGTAAACGCATCAGGGATCTTGGACACGAATATGGCGCAGTCACGGGACGCGAGCGTCGTTGCGGTTGGATTGATCTCGTAGCCCTCAAATATGCTATAATGATTAACGGTGTCACTCAGCTCATCATGATGAAGAGCGATGTCCTTGACGATTTTGATGAGATAAAGGCTTGCGTGGCTTACGAAATTGACGGTAAAGAAACACGCCAGTTCCCGTTTACAGTCGATGATTCGCGTATTCATCCCGTTTATGTGACTCTTCCGGGCTGGAAAACCGATATGACTAAATTCAAGTCTGAGGATGAGTTCCCCGCAGCATTCAAGAATTATATCGAGTTCCTTGAAAAAGAACTTGAGACTCCTATTACGATAGTTTCTATCGGTCCTGACCGCGAGCAGACTATCATACGCAAGAAATAAGATTACAGACACATTATTTTGTCGGTTGGATACAACGGTGTATCATTAACAGAGTGTATTCAACCGACATTTTTTTACTATCATGAAAACCAGATTACCTGAATTACTTATTAGTGTTGTTGCTGCCGGTTCTGTTTTTACGGGATGCCGCTCTGTTGAAAAAGCTCCGATTGAGAGTTTTCCCGTTTCTGACATCAGACTGACTGAAAGCATTTTTAAAACGCAACAGGATGTTGACCTGCAATACATCCTCCAACTCGACGCCGACCGTCTCCTCGCCCCGTATCGGAAAGAAGCCGGACTCGATCCTAAAGCGGAAAATTACACCAATTGGGAAAATACCGGTCTTGACGGGCATATTGGCGGACACTATCTGTCAGCTTTGTCATATATGTACGCAGCTACCGGAAATCCTGAAATCAAACGACGACTCGACTATTTTATCGCCGAGCTCAAGGAATGTCAGGATGCAGCCGGAGACGGCTATCTGAGCGGCGTCCCCGGCGGACGTGCCATCTGGAAAGAAATTGCGAGCGGAGATATCCGTGCGGGAGGTTTCAGCCTTAATGACCGGTGGGTACCGCTTTATAATATACATAAAATATTTGCAGGTCTCAGGGATGCATGGATACAGACCGGCAACGAGACTGCTAAAGAGATGCTGATTGCATTGACCGATTGGATGGCAAACCTGACGTCGGGACTCAGCGACGAGCAGATACAGGAAATGCTTGTGAGCGAGCATGGTGGACTTAATGAAGTATTCGCCGATGTTGCCGATATTACCGGCGATCATCGTTATATCGAACTTGCACGCCGGTTCTCTCACAAAGAAATTCTTAATCCGTTGTTGAACCGTACCGATGAACTTACCGGTCGGCATGCCAATACGCAGATCCCTAAGGTCATCGGATTTGAACGTATAGCCGAGGTAGACTGTGATACCGCGTGGGCGGGTGCGTCACGCTATTTCTGGGATATAGTGGTAAATAATCGCTCGGTATCTATTGGCGGTAACAGTGTAAGGGAACATTTCCATCCATCCGATGACTTCTCGAGCATGCTGAAGAGTGAACAGGGTCCTGAGACATGTAACACATACAATATGTTGCGTCTCACCAAAATGCTTTATGAGTCAGAACCTGATTCACGCCTTGCCGACTATTATGAAAGAGCGTTGTATAATCACATCCTTTCGACTCAGAACCCTGACCACGGCGGATTTGTGTATTTCACACCTATGCGTCCCGGACATTATCGTGTCTACTCTCAGCCTCAGACAAGTTTCTGGTGCTGCGTAGGGTCAGGATTGGAGAATCATGCACGATATGGAGAGATGATTTACAGTCATCGCGGTGATAAAGAACTATATGTAAATCTCTTTATCCCTTCAGTGCTGACATGGGGAGACGTGACAGTCGCTCAGTTTACGTCTTTTCCAGCCGAAGAGGGTACGGCAATTTCCATTTCAACCCCCGAGCCCCGCAAATTCTCGTTAAATCTGCGTATTCCGTCCTGGACTGACGAGCAGTCGGTCGGTATTTCGGTCAATAACGAGACTCAGAAAGTTAAGATCGAGAACGGTTTTGCGGTCTTGAAGCGCGAGTGGCATGATGGTGATAGCATTTATCTTTCATTGCCGATGCACCTTGAAGCGGTACAGCTTCCTGACGGCAGTTCCAATTATTCATTTATGTATGGACCGGTTGTCCTTGCCGCTAATCTTGGACATTCTGACGAACCGGGACTGTATGCCGATGATAGTCGAGGCGGTCACATTGCCGATGGGAAACGTCTGCCACTCCAGAATATGCCGGTAATCTTGTGCGATTCAACATCATCAATTGTCAATAATGTTGAAAAGGTCGATGGCGAACTGCTATCATTTGTCCTCAGAGGTGTATCACCGGAATCCTATGACGGTATAACACTCACACCGTTCTACGGAATGCATGAGTGCCGCTACATAATTTATTGGGAAGTGTTGACCCCGGAACAACTTGCTGAACGCCGTCAGATACAGGCGCAAGAAGAGCAACAGCGCGCTGCGCTTGATGCAATGACAGTCGACCTGGTGATATGTGGAGAGCAGCAGCCTGAAAGCGATCATTTTATCATAATGAGTCACTCCTGGACCGGTACTGACGATGACAATAATCATTGGCGCCGAGCCAATAATGAAGGAGGGTTTGGTTATACACTGAAAACCGGCGGACATAACAACCTGAAAGCGAGAATTTCGTTTGACAATCAGGCGGGCGGGAAAGCTACGGTTACAGCTGATGATACACTCCTTGGCGTGATTGAATGTGGTCAAGACGGTGTCGGCAACTTTGCCGAGTTTGATATCCCTGCCGGTGTATTGTCTACAGGGAAAATCAATCTTAAAATCACAGCTGCCGAGTCATCGGAGACACCTAAGATTTTTGAGGTACGACTTGTCAATCCCTGATTTATACTGAATTATAAAATTAAGCGCAGCCTTGTTGTGATAATTACAGGGCTGCGCTTTTTGTATCAAGATAAGAATTGATCTTAAAATCCGGCTACCAGACCGCCATCGACAAGATAATGACCGCCGGTACAGAAACTTGAAGCGTCAGAGGCGAGAAAGTATATCATCTCTGCGACTTCCTCAGGACGACCGACCTCACCACGTGCATAAAGTGCATTTTCTTCACGCCAGAAGTCTTCTACGGTACGGTTTTCAATCTTGGAAAATTTCTCGAAAAGATTGTCTACAAGAGGTGTATGGATTGTCCCGGCACACACGGCATTTACCCTGACATTCTTTGGTCCGAGATCAATTGACAGGCTGCGGGTTATCTGACCCAGCGCACCTTTAGTCAGACCGTAGCCAAAGCTATGTGCCTTGCCGACAAACCATTGATCGGAAGCATTTATAACCACCGTACCGCCTCCGGCTTCGATTATATGAGGCACGGCTTCGCGCAGTGTATTGACCGTTCCGTAGATATTGGTATCAATCATTAACTTAAGTTCTTCATCACTGATGTCAAGCAGGGTGTTGCGACGGTGTATACCGGCATTGGCGATTACACTGTTGATTGCTCCGAATCTTTCTTTGGCAAGATCAACGGCTTTTTTAATATCCTCATGCCGGCGTATATCACCCTGTATAAATAATATTGTCCCGTCATTATCCATCGAGGCGATAAGGCGTTCAGCTTCTCCCGCATTTATATCCATGAAGGCAACGTACCAGCCTTGCGAATGAAACTTTTTTACTGTTGCGGCTCCGATACCGGTCGAACCACCTGTGATAAATACTGTGTTCATGCTCTTTTTATATCTGATTTACGATAATGCAAAAATAAATATATTTAGTCATATAGCGACTTTTTATAGTAAAAAGAATTTGCATATAAACATCAGATGAGATTCTTTCATTCGGGATTTTATTGCTATTTTTGCAAAACAAAAACCGATACTGTAAGACTTTTTATAAATGACTACTGACAAGGATTCGTGTAATATAATCACAGATCTGCTTGTTGCGAAAGGCGTGGAGCATGTTGTCGTTTCTCCCGGTTCCCGCAACACGCCTCTAATTATAGCAATAGCACGAAATTCCCGATTGAAAAAAACAATAGTTGTCGACGAGCGCAGTGCTGCGTTTGTGGCACTTGGCATTGCGGAGATAGAGCAGAAACCAGTTGCTGTCGTGTGTACGTCGGGGACTGCGGTACTCAATTATTCTCCCGCGATAGCTGAGGCATATTATCGTAATATACCACTGATAGTTATTACGGCTGACCGTCCCGACTGTTGGATTGACCAAAATGACAGTCAGACCATACGACAGGTTGGTGTGTACGGAAATTTTATAAAAAAATCATTTACGGTTAGTGCCGAGGTTGACAGCGAGCTGGCTCGCCGGGTGGTCGAGCGCACCGTCAATGATGCGATTATATCGGCAACATCCGGACAAACAGGACCGGTCCATATAAACGTATCAGTCAGCGAGCCGCTTAATTCAATGAGCGAACGTGACGGCGCTACCACCGCTGTAATCGAGATGATAGAGCCATCGCCGCAGATAGCACTGCCGGTAATACGTCAACTTGCGTCACAGATCACATCGCCACGCCGGGTCATCATCCTTGGCGGAAATTATAAACCGTCGCAACAGTTGAACAGAGCGCTTACACGTCTGGCGAAATTTGATAATATTGTCGTGATGTGTGAGAATCTTACCAATCTTCATGGCGACTGTTTCATAGACTGTATAGATTCAACTCTTACTGCGATAAGTCATGACGAGAGAATGGCTCTTAAGCCTGATGTCGTAATATCATTCGGAGGTGCGCAGATTTCCTCAATGTTAAAGAAATACTTGAGAGAATGTCATGCTGATCATTGGTCAGTAGGGATTGACGGTCACTCGGTTGATACATATCTGTCTCTTACTAAACGTATCGAAACACCACCTGAATATTTCTTTTCACAACTTGTTTCGACACTCAGACATGTTGAAACAAAATGTGATTATGCCTCTGAATGGCTAAAGGCTATGAAACATGGACAGTTGCTTGATGAACTGTATGTAAAGCAAGCTCCGTGGAGTGACCTCAAGGCGATAGCCACAATCATGAAACATATCCCTCGCGGTTGGAACCTTCAGGTATCTAACGGCATGTCAGTGCGTTATACACAATTGTTCCAAACAGAAAACGTTCATCGGACAGACTGTAACAGAGGAGTCAGCGGAATTGACGGAAGTACGTCAACAGCTATCGGCGCGTCGTCGGTTTATAACGGCACTACGCTGCTTATTACCGGTGACATGAGTGCGCAGTATGATATAGGAGCACTGTCTTTACCTTGTATATCCCCGAGATTCAAGATGATAGTGATGTGTAATGGTGGCGGTGATATATTCCGGTTTATCAATACGACTTCAGAATTGCCTGAACGAGATGAATATTTTGCCACACGCCTGAATCTCCCTCTTAAAGGACTTGCGGAAGCTTACGGATTTAATTTTTATGAAGCCCGTGACAGCGCGTCGCTTATAGATGCATTTAATGCAATGAGTAATGATAATGACCGTCCGTCAATGCTTGCCGTCTACACTTCGCCCGATGTCAATGCCGGTGTTATGAAAGAATATCTTAAACGACGAAACATTTTTAAATCATGATATCGTTAAAAAAAACCGCTATTCTGTCCCTTATATCATTGGGAACGCTGACGGTCCTGACTGCAAATAAAGCAAAGGAGCCGGTTGCGGAGCCTGAAGTGTATGTCACTATCGCTGCTGATGCTAACTTCCTGAGATTTTCTGATCGTGACAGCATTACGTGGTATCTTGAAAAAAGCCATGATGCCGGATTCAATCATGTAGTTCTCGATGTCAAGTCCAATTATGGAAAAGTATTATATCGCAGCGAGTATCTTCCTTATCTGGATTTTATTGAAGGAGTGACACCTGAGCCGCTTAATCGTGACTGGGATTATCTTCAATATTTTATTGACGAGTGTCACAGACTCGGCATGAGATTAACCGCTTCATTCTCGGTAATGCCGTGTGGCTCTCCCTACTGGCAACGCGGGCTATGCTATCTTGACACTGTCTATGACTCTCAGCTTTGTCAGGAACTGCGACCCGACGGGTCACTCGGAGATATGCGCGCAACACGTAAAGCTGCCGCGTTTCTTAATCCGGCACGCAAGGATGTCCAGGAAAATGCGCTTAAGCTGATAATGGAGCTCGTCAGGAAATATGATATCGACGGATTTTCACTCGACTATTGCCGCTATCCTGATGCTGACAGCGATTTCTCGGAATACAGTCACGAAGCTTTTGCTAAGTATCTTTCTGCGCGAGGCGACTCGCTTTCTGATGGATGGAATGACGTGATGAGCTTTGACAATGACGGGAACCGAGTGGATGGACCAAAGATAAAGGAGTGGTGGGCATGGCGAGCCGGTGTCATATCGGACTTTGTCAGGTCAGCGAGCGATTCTATTCACAATGCCAAGCCCGACGTAGATGTCGAATATTGGGCAGCGACATGGATTCATGCCCTTAATATCAACGGACAGAACTGGGCTTCACCGAAGTCGTCATGGGTGATGAATTATCATTACGGAACCCCAGAATATCAGGCAACCGGTTTTGCACCTTATATTGATGTATTTGCCGCCGGCGCTTATCTTGAAATCGTACATGGAGCCGATAATAATGTCTCGGTGGAGTATGCTTACAATCGAGCCGATACACTTCTGCACGGTGACTGTAAACTTGTAGGATCGCTCTACGCCGTAAATCATGACTCAAATCTCGACAATCCTAACGGCATGTATCATGCAGCAACAATGAGTCTTGAAAAAACCGGGAATTTGAGGGTGTTTGATATATCACAATTACAGAAATTCGGTTTATGGGATTCAATAAGGAAAGCGATAGATGATTATAAATCCCGGCATGCAATTGCAACCAATTGAAGATCAAAAAAACAATCACTGAATATATTAACTAAAAATATAATAGCAATGAGTCAGAGAACTTGGGAAACCATAAAAGAATATCAGGATATTCTTTTCCAGAAATATAAAGGTATAGCTAAGATCACAATCAACCGTCCTGAAGTGTATAATGCATTTCGTCCGCAGACCAATAAAGAAATGCTTGATGCAATGGACTATTGTCGTGAAAATCCCGAAATCGGCGTTGTCATTCTCACAGGCGCCGGTGACAAGGCATTCTGTTCAGGCGGCGATCAGCGTGTTAAAGGTATCGGTGGATATATCGACGAGTCGGGTGTGCCCCGTCTAAACGTGCTTGATCTTCATAAGGCAATACGTTCTCTGCCAAAGCCTGTGATAGCAATGGTCAACGGCTATTCTATCGGTGGCGGTAATGTCCTTCAGGTAGTTTGTGACCTGTCGATTGCCTCGGAAAATGCGCGTTTTGGTCAGACCGGTCCTAAGGTAGGCAGCTTCGACGCGGGATTCGGTTCATCATATCTTGCCCGCTGTGTAGGTCAGAAAAAAGCTCGTGAGATATGGTTTCTCTGCCGCCAGTATACTGCACAGGAAGCACTTGAAATGGGTATGATCAATAAGGTCGTTCCGTTTGACCGGCTTGAGGATGAAACGGTTGAATGGTGTGAGACGATTCTGCAACGCAGTCCTATGGCTATAAGGATGATTAAACGTGCTCTTAACGCCGAACTTGACGGTCAGCGCGGCTTGATGGAATTTGCCGGCGATGCTACTCTCATGTATTATCTGATGGCAGAAGCTCAAGAGGGTAAAAACGCATTCCTTGAAAAACGCGATCCCGACTTCGGTCAGTTCCCCAAGTTCCCCGGCTGATGTTACGAGCCGATTACTCTCATCGTTTTCTGAAATTCAGGGAGGTCGCAATCACCTCCCGTCAGAAAATGACTGAAAAAGAAACTTTTTTCATAAAAATTTATGATGACTTAAATCCCGAGCGGTTTGGAGTAGGGGAGTGTGCGCTGTTCCGTGGATTGAGCAGCGATGACACCCCTGAATATGAACAATATCTTGCTGATATATGCCGTAATATCAATCGGCTTGACATGACGGGAATAAAACAGTCATCCATACGCTTCGGCGTAGAGACAGCTTTACTCGACCTGACAAACGGTGGAAACCGCATGATTTTTGATAATTCCTGGTCGCGTTCCGAGTCTGAGACACAGATTAACGGACTTATATGGATGGGTGATAAAGACACGATGTACCGTCGTATAGTAGATAAGCTTGAACGGGGATTCAGATGTGTCAAACTAAAAATCGGCGGTATAGATTTTAAGAGTGAGTTAGCTCTGATAAATTTTATCCGAGATAATTTCAACAGTGACCGGCTACAGCTACGACTTGACGCCAACGGTGCATTTACGAGCAGGGATGCACTGCATTTCCTTGACAAGCTCGCAATTTATGATATTCATTCTATCGAGCAACCCATAAGACAAGGACAGCGGAAAGCAATGGGCGAGATATGTCGCCAGTCGCCTATCCCGATAGCTCTTGACGAGGAGTTGATAGGGACCTTAGACTACGATGCCCAGTGTTACATGCTCGATGAAATAATGCCGCAGTATATCATTTTAAAACCCTCGCTGTGCGGTGGCTTTGCCAATGCCGACTTGTGGATTAAAAACGGAATTGACCGTGGTATAGGTTGGTGGGCTACATCAGCTCTTGAATCAAATATAGGTCTTAACGCAATCTCTCAGTGGGTTGCCAATTATAGCCCGACTATTCCGCAGGGACTCGGCACCGGTGCGCTTTATCTCAATAACATTCCTTCACCTATGGTACAGGAACGTGACATACTGCGTTACGACCAGTCAGGGCATTGGGATTTATCATCAATTGAATGGAACAGTTTGTAAACCTGACACCTGAAGCTATTGACTTCCTTTCAGAATGGCGGAATCCGTCAACAGATTTTGTATCGGCACACACTTCCGGCTCGACCGGTAAGCCCAAAGATATAAAGTTACTGAAATCAGATATGATTACTTCAGCCGAAGCAACGTGCCGTTTCTTCGGCATCGGAGCTGACAGTTATATCCATTGTCCGTTGTCAGTAAATTATATCGCCGGCAAAATGATGATAGTACGTGCTGATGTTTCGGGTGCAACAATAGGATTTGAACAACCGTCAAACACGCCACTGTCAGTTGCGCCGGCACATGATGAGATAGCTCTACTGCCGGTTGTCCCGTCTCAGCTTGACGGGTTGTTGAAATCAAAATTTCTGTCATCGGTAAAAAATGTAATTGTGGGTGGAGCTCCATTATCACCTGATACCGAGTCGGTACTTTCAGAGTATGATGACATAAATTTCTATGCAACATACGGAATGACTGAAACATGCAGTCACGTAGCGTTGAGACATATCGGCGACAACGATAATTTATACATATCGATGCCGGGAGTCACGTTTGACACTGATAGTCGTGACTGCCTGATTATCAACTCGCCACGATATTCATTCCGTCGCTTGGTGACAAACGACATTGTAGAACTGATCGATTCTAACCGATTCCGATGGGTAGGACGCGCCGATAATGTGATAAATACAGGCGGGTTGAAAGTCTATCCTGAAGTGATTGAAAAGAAACTTGCCGGAATTATCCCTGACCGATTCTATATTGCCGGCAAAGCCGACGAACGGTGGGGTACACGTGTCGTCATGTATGTCGAGGGCGCACTTTCTGATGACATCATCAATGAGTTGCGATGTAAATGTAAAAAAATACTCCTTAGCCATGAAATGCCCAAGGAGTTTATCGTTGTTGACAGATTTAAGGAAACCTCGTCGGGAAAAATAATCCGCTCAACCGAATTTTGAGATCTTACGGAGCATCGGTTCGTTCAAAATTCTGATGCGTCGACCGTCAACTGTTATGATTTTTTCTGTAACGAATCCTGATAGAGTGCGAATCGCATTGGAGGTCGTCATGTTGGAAAGATTTGCAAGATCCTCACGCGCCATGTAGATGCTCAAAGTCGATCCGTCATCCTCGTAACCGTAATTGTCTTTAAGAACAATCAGAGCCTCGGCAAGACGTCCGCGGATATGTTTTTGAGTGAGATTTACAATTTTTGTATCCGATCCTCCAAGATTTCTTGAGAGTTCATGAATAAAGAACCATGCGAGTTTGATATTGTTCTGGATAAGCTCGGAGACAAGTGACATCGGGATTGCTCCGAGTGTTGACGCTTCAAATGCAGCAGCTGTCGATACATAAGGCTCTTTAGCAAAAAAAGCGCGGTAACCGAAATATTGTACCGGACGAATGAGACGGAGAATCTGCTGACGTCCACCAACACCGTCCTTATATAGTTTTACTTTACCTTTAAGCAGACACCAGAGATATTCGGGCGTTTCGTTCTCGGCATATATAATCTGATTCTTCTTGAACGTGTGAATAACAAACGCATCGGTGATGCGCCGTTTTTCATCTCCGTCAAGAATAGTCCATATAGCTGCCAAATCTTCGCTAACTACTTTTTCAAGCGCGCTCTTAATCATGAAAGTTGCCTTATAAACATGTTTTATAACACAAAGTTACGAATATTTTTTTATTTATACGAAAAAAGCCCCTATTTTTCTTTGTTATAAAGAAGAAATAGAGGCTTTTATGTAGTTAACGTGTGCTATAAGTCTATTTTATTGTTCTGATAGTACATCAAGATTCTATATCGCAGTAGATATTCGTAGTGAGCCTGGATGCGTTCAAGAGTGGAATTATAGAACGTCGTTTTTGACTGCTCATATTCCGACGATGTAGCTCTTCCGAGATTATATTTTTCCTGCATTGCTGAAAATGCCGTACCTGTTGACTTTTCCGTATCTAAGGATGTCGTATATTTCTCTCGTGCGCCGATAGCCTGATAATAAGCCTGCTGTACGGCTTTATATAAATCCGATTCTACCTGGTCAAGTCGCAAGTCGGCGTTCAGTTTCTGTATTTTGGCACGTCTGACAGAGTTAGCTGTGTTTAGCCCGTCAAAAATAGGAATACTAAGTGAAAATCCTATATACGTATTATAATTGTCGCGCATCTGCCGGCTGAACGACGGATTGCTGTTCCCACTTATATTATAGTAGCTGCTCCCGACACCACCATTGAAGGATAGCCGTGGGATGTATCCGCTTTTTGCCACAGAAATATTTGCATCAGCAGCGACGACTTCGGCTTGACTCGCTTTTACCGTGTTGTTATTCAGTTTTGCCGATGCATAGACGCTGTCAGGCGTAGGAATGACCGGATTAGTTTCATCCACCGGGGTAATCGAAAAATCTTCGATCGACTGCAATTGCAGTAATTGAGCAAGCTCGAGTAACGCAAGAGTATAATCATTCGCAGCATTGACTGAAGCGAGACGGTCACGCGACAGCTGTGCCTCGGCATCGAGAATCTCGACTTCGGCTATCTTACCGGCTTCAGCAAGAGCCCGGCGACGCGACAGTTCATACTCTGACAGTTCGACCTGCAGATCTGACGAGTTTTTAACTTCCATGCAGTATAATACCTGAAGATACCGTGAGATGACATTAAGCGTCACGTCATCTTTAGCCGATTCAAGTTGCCACAGCATCTGTTGCAAATTGAGACGTGAATATTTCAGACGTCTTACATTGCCCAGACCCTGAAACAATGGCAGACTGAACTGCGCACCCCACTGAAAATTAGACACGTTGCGGTCAGCGTAGGTATTGTCAGACTGTAGACCTCGACCAAAATTGAATGATTGAGAAGCATTTGCACTTATCTGAGGTAAAAAATTACTTTTAGCCTCCGTGACAGCTAACTCGCCTGATTTAAGTTCTATCTCGCGAGACTTTATAGTCAGATTGTGTTCCAACGCATAGTTTACACAGTCCTCAAGAGTCCAGCTATTTTCAGCAGCAACGGTCGTCAGTCCTGTCACCAGCATAACGGCAGTTACAAATTTACAGATATTCATGACTGATTTTTTATTAATAGTACGACGTTACTTTATTTTCTGTCCACGGATGCGGGTAGAGCGGTCGACAGGACTATCTTTCAACTCGATCCTTACTCCGTCACTGAGCCCGGTCGTAACTGCTAAACGATCAAACTTCTGACTCGGTACCGAGTCGGTGAGGACGTATATAAATGTACTATCTTTGGCAAATTCAAGCACACTCTCGGAAACTGTAAGTACATCGGTGGCACGGTCAAGAATCACGGCTGCGTTAGCGCTGTATCCGGCTCTGAGTCGGAGGGTGTCCGTATTATTTATTGCCGCTTTGATTTCAAAAGTGTTGGCACCATTTTCCTCGGTAGCAATAGGTGCAATTTTTTCAATTACGGCATCAAGTGACGTCCCCGCTATGGCTCCTATTGAGATTTTCATGTCCATCCCTTCGTTGAGCAGGTCGACCTCTGTCTCGTCAATCTTGCCTTTGAAAATAAGATTACCCATATCAGCTACCTTGGCAATAGTGGTTCCATCATTCATCGTATTAGCCTGGATAACCGAACTTCCGACTTTTACCGGTACTTCAAGAACGAGTCCTGTTATAGTGGCACGTACAAGCGTGTTGCTCTGTTGGGCATTGGTGTTGGACACACCGTCCCTGATAATCGACAACTGATCTTGCGCGGCATCAAGCTCTTTCTGAGCCTTCTGATAGAGAGTGAGATCCTGCTCATATTTTTCGCGGCTCTCAAATTTTTTCTCATACAGTTCTTTTGTACGTTCAAACGCGAGACGCTTTTCATCAAGGTCAAGTACAGCCTGTTCAACCCGGTTGTGAGCCGATGACAATGATGCCTCGTCGGGGATAACCTTGATGTGTGCGATGATGTCTCCCTCGTTTACGTGATCACCTGGCTCGACATTTATTTCCGAAATAATACCTGATACCTGTGGCTTGATTTCAATTTCATCTCTCGGTTCTATTTTTCCGGTCAACACGGTTGTCCGCTCGATAGTGGTTACAGTCGGCGATACAATATCGTACACTGCATCATGGCTGCGGGAGTTGTTGAACAGGTAAATAAATGTTCCTATAAAAATCGCCGCTACGACAATCCATAACAAGATTTTAAAAAACTTTTTCATTGTTATATTTATGATTTATTTTACTAATTCGGTTTTATCAGTTGCCGTCTCTCATTGCTTCGACAGGCTTTATTTTCATTGCCTTTATCGATGGGATCAGTCCTGCCGCCGTTCCGAGTATGACGAATGTAAGCATTATCTGTATTGCCTGTGAAAATGTAAGCTGAAATCCCGGAGTAGAAAACTCGGTCGCTGTCAGCATTTGAGCGACGTATAGCACAAGACATGCGAAACAGATTCCGGCGATACCTGCTATGAACGTGAGTACAACACCTTCTGACAGGATCTGGACTATGATGTCGACCGGACGTGCTCCGATTGCGCGACGTATTCCTATCTCCTGTGTACGTTCCTTGACAATAACCCACATGATGTTTCCGACGCCTATTATACCGGCAAGTAGCGAACCGGCTCCGACAAACAGTGCAAGGATAGAAATACCCATAAACAGATTGTCGACCATAGCAAACTGCTCCGATACATCCATAAACCAGTAACAGTTATGATCGTCGGGATGAATCGTGTGATTACGGCTTAGGATACGTTCTATCTTCGGGCGAAGAGTCGACGGCGATATATTGTCTTTAACAAGAATCATCGTAGCCTCAATCTCTTCGCCAAGATTAAATGCACGTCGCATAGTCGTAGCCGGCAGTATGATCGATTCATCAATGCGACCGCCAATGCTTATTTCCGATGTCTGCCCGGCAACTCCTACGATGGTGTAATAGATACCGTTGACCGATACGAATTTTCCGATTGGCGATTCCTTCCCAAACAGATCACCGGCGACACGTTTACCGATTACACATATTTTACGTGTGTTATGGTCATCAGCATTATTTATGAAACGACCATCATAAATGATAGGAAGGAATATTTTCTGATAATCGCTCTCGACACCAATCACATTGACCATTGAACTTTTTCTGCCGTTGACAGCAGGGATGTTAGGGCGGTTCATGATTGAAACAATCGTTTCAATTTCGGGAATAGTCTGACGTATATTATCGACGTCGGTCTGATTCATCGTCCATCGGCTACCTTTATTGAATCCTTTATACGATATTGTGCGCTGAGATGGAGACATCATCGCAGTATTGGTGGCAAATCCGTCAAAATTGCGGCGGATGATATCCTCGAGACCATGGGATCCGCCCCATAGCATGGCAAGCATGGCGGTACCCCAGAATATACCGAATGCAGTCAGAAACGTGCGCGTCTTGTTTTTTGACAGTGTCGTTCCGATCTCTCTCCAATTTTCTATGTCAAAGATTGCTAACTTCATCTTTATTCGTTCAATTATTCGGTTCGGAGCGCTTCGACCGGTTTGACTTTCAGCGCTTTCAATGCAGGGAACAGTCCGGCGAGACTCCCGGCTATGACAAGTACCACAGTTACTTGAACAGCAATACTCAAATTGACAGTCGGGTCTTTTAAAAAATCGGCTTCGCTGAATGCTACAGAGAGTATCTCTGTGACTATCATGCCCAAAACGATACCTATATAACCGAACAGTGTGGTTATGGCAATACTTTCCATGACAATCTGAATGACGATACTACGAGGCTTAGCTCCGATTGCGCGGCGTATTCCTATTTCATGTGTACGCTCACGCACGGAAACAAACATTATGTTGCTGACACCGATTATGCCGGAGAGCATAGTGAACAGTCCGATCAGCCAAATGGCTATATTCAGAATATTCAGACCATTCATCATTGTAATCTGATTGGTAAATTTATTCCATATCCATACTGCCGATTGGTCATCAGGGTCAAAATTATGTAGTGATGCAAGGGTGGTGCGCACAGCAGTCTCAACTTCCTCGCCATCTTTTTCATTGGTTACATTTTTCAGTTCAACGGTCATAGAGCCCAGATTTCCCGTGTTACCTTCAAGCATTGCAGCCGTTGTAAAAGGGATGTACGAATCTTCTGCCCAACGCGATTCATAGATACCTATTATTTTGAACGATAGACCGTTAAAAGTCACGAACTGACCGATAGGATCACTTCCGTCAGGAAACAGTTGCGCGGCATTGCGTTCCGACAGCACCATAACCTTCCGTCGCTCTTCAAGGTCTTTGTCGTTGATAAAGCGTCCTGATGATAACGATCTACCTCGATTATCAAGTTCGCCGGGATAGACCCCCTGATAGGAAGTGGATATGTAATCCTTTGACGTCGATATGCTTGATGTCGGACCGTAGATACTCCCCGTGACATCTGATACCACATACTTATTATTTTCCTCTACCACATTTATGTCCGATTCTTTCAGCCCGATGTACCGACCTTCTTTATACCCTTTGTAAGGCTTCGATGTGTTGCCGCCCCATACCTGAATATTAGCGGAGTTCTGCGACGACATGTGATCCTGAAAAGAATTGAACACACCGCGAGACATTCCAAGCAGAATTATGAGCATGAAAATGCCCCATGCTACAGAAAATCCGGTCAGCGATGTACGTAACTTGTTGTTACGTAACGTCTGCATTATTTCTCTGAATAAATCAAACATCTCTTCAGCGGTTACGAAATTATCCTGCCGTCAGCAATGCGTATGATGCGGTTGGTCTGTTCTCCTATTACAGGGTCATGGGTCACGATTATAATAGTCTTTCCGTTGTCGGCATTAAGCTGACGAAAAATATCCATTACATCGTGGGATGTCTTGCTGTCGAGAGCACCCGTCGGCTCGTCGGCAAGAATTATCGCAGGATTGGTGATAAGAGAGCGAGCTATGGCGACACGCTGTTTCTGACCGCCTGACAATTCACCAGGAAGGTGATGGGCGCGATCGGCAAGACCCATACGGTCAAGCTGTTCCATCGCAATAATGTTGCGTTTGCGGCGCGACACGCCCTGATAGAAAAGGGGGAGCGCTACATTTTCAACAGCATTTTTATAATTTATCAGATTGAACGACTGAAAGACAAAACCTATTTTACGGTTACGCAGTTCAGCCGACTTATTTTCGCTGAGATTTTTCACGAGCACTCCATCAAGGTAGTAATCGCCGGTATCATAGTTGTCGAGAATACCGAGAATATTGAGCAAGGTAGATTTACCCGAGCCCGAGGCGCCCATGATTGAAACAAGTTCGCCCTTGGCTATTTCAAGATTTATATCTTTAAGAACGTGTAACGGGACTACACCCGGATAAGTTTTATTTATGTCGCGTAATGTGATCATGCTGTACTATCATAATGGATATATCTATATGACGAGACATATATCAGATAGTTGCAACATCAACGACGCTTTTTGTGTGAAAAATTGTTAATTGAAATTATAGCTCATTCATCCACAATGCTTTGACAGCATCCCAGTTATAGAACGCATCAGTCCCGTCAACCGGTTTAATCGGCAGCGTCACAGGACGTTCGTTATGTCGGAGCATAACTATAATGTGGTTGTCATCGTTCCTGAAAAAATGGAGCTGAAGATTAGCTCCCATAGGTGATACTTTAAAATCTTGCCATGCAAGATGATACCGGTCGTGATCGTATTCCGAATTACACATACCGTCAATCTTCATCAGGGCAAGAAGTCGTATCAGATTGGTATCGTGTCCGAACCGTAGCATGACATTACCGTCATTCTTCCCTTCAATAGCCGCGTCGGCATCATCGACAATATGCTTCAGCAATGATCGCGCTGACTGCGGACCGTAATTGTTGCCATCTGCGGCACAAGCATGGCGTACGTACATATTGTAATTCAGATGCCTCCACAGTTCATATAACTCTTCATCGGAGAATATATCAAGTAATTCGACGCCTGAGTTGATGTCTTGCTGTCCTACGGCGATGTTGTGAAGCAAAACCATCAGACGCTTAGGCGATGGAACCGAGTCGGGGGTGACGAATAGGGAAGCAATGAGCCGGTCACTGTCAAGCACAGAGTCACACCACTCATAAAATCTTTTGCGCCACTCGGCATCATCCCTTCCAAGCGATTTTGCTTCCGGGGTAGAGTAGGCTATAAAATTCATGTTACCGGGAGTGACATGTCGGTTGATTTGCAGACGCGGATTATTCTCTTTCAGTTGTTCGCAGAATGCAGCCATGCTGACAATACAGCGGGGTTCGGTCGACGACAGTGCGACGATCTTTGAGTCTCCGGTAAACAGCGACGGAAACCGTGACGACATGCGGCGGGAAATAGCTTTATGCTGTTTCTCACCGATAGGAGATAGCTCTCCCGCATGTCCGATGGAAAAACGTGCTATCGAGTCAACTCTCGCCATCACGTCCTTTCCAAGCTGGGTCAGATTGCCGCACGAGTCGGCATACCGGAATATGTTCAGCACTTCGCCATATTGCCATTCCTTTATGATCCATCTTGAACCGTGACGTCCGTAGTGGCTCAGATATAGCGGTTTATATCCAGTCGGGACATCGGGCATGACGTCAGAGTCATAAGGATAAGCATAATAGATTCCGCCCGACTTCTCCGGGGTCAATGCTATTTCCGTCTTAAGATTAACTGGGCGCACGGTAAGCGGTTCGGCTTTCCAGTTTATCTCAAGAGGATTATTGCGCATTTCCCATACGATGGGATAGTCCCGGCGGTCGAGAATCCACATTTCAGCACCCTCGATGCTGTCAGCTACATGCAACAGTTGTCCGTAACAGGTTGTCGATGCCGTGTCAATCAGCCGGTAGCCGGTTGAGTTATAAAAAAATTCCCCGGAAGTTTTCAGCTCGTCAAAGGCACGCGCTGAAATCATGGCAAATGTCATGTCAGACGGAAGAGTCACATTATTTCCATCTTCAGGCATCATATAACTCATGCGTGTAGCCGACATGACGGCTTCTGGTGTCATAGTGTAGCTGCCGGTCCACCACTTGAGATTACGTTCGATACCCCATGAAAGTCTTACGCCGCCGTTATCCTCCCTGATGAAAACGTATTGAAATTTACGTGTCTGTCCGTGGAGTTTATAGACAAATCGCAACGAGTCAACCGGTATCTGAGCGCTGACAGTCGCAAATGTAAATGAAGATATAATGAGAAATATCAGTAATTTTATTTTATTCATCAGACGAAAAAAGATTTACAGCGTTTGATCATTGAACATTGTTTTTCCCCAGTCCGAAGGTTTCGGACCCATCTTAAGCCGGAGTTCTCCACCGGCCGATATGTCGGCATGACTTATTGTCGAATAGGGGTAGTCTTTGCCGTTGAGAGTTGCCGACTGAATATACCTGTTTTTATCAGAAAGATGCTCGGCAGTGATTTTAAATGTCTTGTTGCCCGATAGCGAGATCGCAGTCTCGGAGAGCAGAGGCGAGTGAATCAGGTAATAATCCTGTCCGGCATTGGGGTACAAGCCCATCATGTGGAAAACCAGCCATGATGACATAGCACCGGAGTCATCGTTACCCGGTAGCCCGGTAGCCGTGTCGCTGTAATTGCGCTCTATTATGTCGAGGACTCGGCTGCTGCTCTTGTCAGGGCGTCCGATCCAGTGATAAAGACATGGTGTCAGGAATGACGGCTCGTTATTGACGTTGAAATATTCTTTATCGAAGAATGTGTCAAGACGATGTTCAAACATGTCTTTGCCACCGCACTTTTCAATCAGTCCGTCGACATCGTGGGGGATACTCAGTGAATATTCCCACGACGAAGCCTCATAAAAGAACATGTTCCACCAGGGGGTGTACCAAGGACCTTCAAACGTCAGCGGTGTGTATCGGAATGTCGGTCGCTGTATATCGGAGTGACCGAACGTTATCTCGTCAAGCCATTTTCCATCGGCATCACGCGGCATTATAAAACCCTTGGCTCCATCATGTTCGTAGTCATCGCGCCACAGATTCTTCCAGTTAGCCGACTGTTTCAGATATCTGTCGGCAAGTTTGTCATGCCCCAGACCTTTTGCTACAAGATATATAGCGTAATCACAGTAGGAGTATTCGACAGTACGGTTGCCTGCACGTGCTATCCCGTAGGGGATATAACCTAGAGCAAGATATTCACGCAGACCGCCACGCCCTTCAGCCTCTTCGTTACCGCCCGGAGGCACTGTCGCATCTTTCAGCATTGCCTCGAGAGCCTGATGATAGTCTATTCCGTCAAGCCCTTTTACGAAAGCATCAGCAATGACGATCTCGGCGTTGGAGCCGCCTTGTGTACGACCGTTCGCATTACCGCTTCGTGCATCAGGCATGTAACCGTCACGGCGGTATATATTTATCAGTGAGTTAACTATATCGCGCTCACGCTCCGGGTCTATGAGAGTTATGAGTGGGGTAGAGCTGCGGTAGGTGTCCCATATCGCATAAAAATCATCGTAATATGGCACGGGATCGGTCCACAACGGGTTTTCTCCCGTTCGATCTACCGGCATGATCATCGTGTGGTACATAGCCGTGTATAACATCCGTTTATACTTGTCAGCAGTATCTTCAGAAGGACTTATCTTTCCTAACAGCTGCTCCCAGCTATCAAGAAGTTCACTATGTATTGTATCAAATGATTTTCCGGCGGTATAGGCTATAAGATTTTCTTTAGCCTTCAGCTGGCTTATAAATGAAATTCCGATTCTTACATTCAATTTGGTCACCGAGTCATCAAATTTCAGCAACGCGCCGGTCTTTTCTCCGGAATCATATTGCGACCTTCCTGTCGAAATCGTACAGTCTTTCCATGTTGCCGTCTCCACTGCGGGTTTATCGGTGACAAGATAAAAATATACTGTATATGCGCGACCGTTATTCCATCCGCCACGGATGCGGCTGTAACCTGTCACTTCGGTATCAGACAGTATCTGCACTTCGGAGCCTACAAACTGCTGTGCTTCGCGCGCATCGGGAACCGGTGTCTCGCCGAGAAAAAATCCGCAGTCTATCATCAATGCAGGCTCCGAATCGGCGGGATAGGTAAATCGATAGACCGATGCGCGTGGAGTTGTGGTGATCTCAGTCGTTATTCCGCTGTCACGGAATGTCGTGGCGTAATAGCCGGCACTAATGGTCTCGGATGTACGATAATCAATGTGTTCCGTGCCGGTCAGATCTCCTGAAAACGGTTGAATGAGAATGTTTCCGTATTTTGGTCCGCCACCGGTACCGCTGACATGTACCTGGGAGAAGCCGTTTACCTGTTCGGGCATCGGAAGCCAGCCGCTATTAGGTGAAGCGGTGCAGTCGGGTGAAGGTTTAACCATGCCATAAGGCGCTGACGGACCGATAAACACTCGACCGAGACCTTCCGACCCTATGCGTGGGTCTACATAATCGGTAAGACGTTCTGATGCACCGGATTGAAATGCCGATACTGCAATCAGTATGGTCGGCAACAGCAAGCGACGGGTCATTTTACTACAACATTTTTAGTTTCTTTACCAATCAGGTAGTCACCGGCAAATGCATTTGCCGGGAAATTCTTCAGATTGAAACGGCTCCCTGAAATATTTATGTCGCTGCCGCTCTCGATGTAGAAGCCATAGACAGGTGCCTCGACAAAACCGATGCCGTCGCATGGACGCCGGTCATAAACGCCTCCGTCATAGGGAGAACGCTTGACAAAATTCATGTCGATGTTGACAAAATCGATATGATTGACTTTGTCAACAGTATCACCGCCTACAAAGATGCCGTTTTCAGTCATGCAGTTTATGTTGATGAATTTTATGTGGCTTACCTCGCCGCAGGCACCTTTGGTGGCGCCTTTCGGGAAACGCCAGCCGGCATCCTTGTGATTACCGACTGCACGGGGATAAGACGTTACGTAGATCGGTTCTGATTTTCCCCACCACACGTCAGAGAAAAGACGGCAGTCAACATTCATGTTTGAGAAAGTGACGTCTGATACGGTCCCCTCGTCGCGGTTCTGTATTCCTATACCTCGATTGCTCTCAGTGATGATACAGTTGTTGAAAAGGACATTGTTTATGCTGTCCATGTTTTCCGAACCGATTTTCACTGCACATGAGCGTGATGTCATGATGCAATTGTTGACCACGATGTCGCGGCACGGACCATATTGCTCATATTCACGTCGGTTTTTCAGGCAGATACAGTCGTCGCCCGATTCTATAAAGCATCCCGAGATACGCACCTTGCGCGAGTGGTCGATATCGATGCCGTCGCCGTTGCGTATTTTCAGGTTGTTAAGCAGTGATATGTCGGTTATTGCCACATCATAACACCCTACAAGATGCACCGTCCAGTAGGCACTGTTGCGTATCGTCACATCCTTTATATTGACTTTCTTGACATTGATCAGTGTCAGCACATGCGGACGCGGATCGAAGTCGGTTACCGGTTTGAGTTCATAGGAATCCCCGAGTTCTTCACTCATAAACTCGACTCCGTTACCATCGATGGCGCCGGTACCGGTTATTGATACGTCTTCAAGGTCTTTACCGCTGATCCACATCATGCCCTCGCCACGATTGTCACCGAATGCACTCTCGTTGTATATGGACTCGTCGGGATTGGCTATCAGGACTGAGGCCGGCTCAAAATGCAGATTGACATGCGACGCAAGATGAAGCGGACCCGACATGAAAATCTTGCCCGCCGGAAAAACGACCGTTCCGCCACCGTCAGACGAGCATCGGTCGATAGCGTCCTGTATTGAAGCAGCGTCATCGGTGACGCCATCGCCGGCTGCACCGAAATTGGTTACATCGTATATATTATTGCTGTTTTTACATCCCGTGGTCGCACAACACAGTAATGCGACAAAAATCATGGTAAATAGTGAACGGTTCATTAGTGAGGTGATTTTATTAAGGTTAAAGAAAGTAACTGAGCATAGCTGCTCCGAATCAGGTTTCAAAGTTACATAAAATTCTCAATAAATTTATAGGTATTTACTGGCAAAATATGTAATTTTGCCATGAGAAGTTTTTTTACTATGAAACGGAGTTTATCTAATAAGATATTTTTCACACCTCTTCCGGTGCTTGTTGTTGCCACTTATGATCCCAAAGGTGTGCCCGATGCAATGAATGCGGCATGGGCTGGATTGTGTGGTAGCAATAACATTTCTCTTAATCTTGATTCGGAACATAAAACGACTAAAAACATACGTCATAACGGCGTTTTCACTGTAAGTTTTGCAACAGTTGACACGCTGAAAATCGCTGACTACGTAAGAATCGTATCAGCTAATAAAATCAGCGATAAACTTGCCATTGCGGGAATACACACGGCAAAGGCTCCGACCGTGAATGCTCCTGTCATTGATGAATTTCCACTTACGATGGAGTGCCGCGTTCAGGCTATTACCGAGGAATTCGGTAAATCGCGTATCATTGCCGAGGTGGTAAATATGATATCTGATGAATCGATTCTCACGGATGACGGTAAAATTGATCTCGGGAAGCTCCGTCCAATCACTTTCGATTCCGAACAGTTGACTTACCGTGAGATAGGGGAGAATATAGGCATCGTCTATCAGGATGGCAAGAAACTGTTTCTCTAAATAACGTAAGATAGTAATCTCGATAATTCTATTGTTTATCTCTCTTCTCACGTCCGACCAAAGGATGAGATTTTTACAATCTCAGGATGTGATAATAGATCGGCTTGAATTTACTCGTCAATGTACAGACCCGGGAAAAACGTCTTCAGTATATAACCATATAGAATATTTATGGCAACAACCAGACAGAATGAGATAATCCTTACCACATATACATTATTGATCCATTTACCCAATAACCACTTAAATAACTGATATAACGGATAATAGAATATAAAAATGATATAACTCAGCCAATGCATTGGTTTTAACGATTGATTCAACACATTAATATAATGGCACAAATATATATCATTTGGTCATAACTGCAAAATAATTACTACAACGTCTATGTCATGTAATACTGAATTTATTGATTTTATATGCTCCGTGCTACAACCATTAGGTGAAGTCAGTTCACGCAAGATGATGGGTGATTATGTCATCTATCTCAATGGCAAGTGTGTCATTACGGCATGTGATAATATTGCTTACATTAAAAAGCATCCCTGTATTGACTGCTTGATGGACGGAGCCGAAGTAGGGCGGGCTTATCCCGGAGCAAAAGAAGGATACATTCTTAGTTTTGACAATCCACCATTTACCCGAAAAATAATAGCCTTACTTTGGGATGTATTACCATTTCCCAAAAAGAGGAAATAACGCTTCTCGCACATCTGATTTAGTGAAGCTTCAATAATTCTAAAAAGAGTCTCACAGCGTTACGATAAAATAATCCCTGCAATTGCCGATATTTTTTGACTTGTGCACTATCTTCCAGTCGGAGCTATTGGGGTGGGGTATTTAGAAGCTATCCTCTTTATCAAGACTAAATGCATACTCGATCAGCGTCCGAGTGTGATACCGACGCCGAGCATCAGGTTGGAGGGCGACTGAAACTCGACCATACGATACCCTATATTAAGATAGACTGGTCCGGCTACGTAGGTCTTAAGATTGACGCTCTGATACAGTTTCCGCGTTTCCGTCGGTCCGATAAATCCGTATCCGATGCCGACATTTACTGAAAATATTGGCATCACGAGCTCGGCTCGCGCCGACAGTCCGACCGAGACCTGACTCAGGAATGGCGGTCGATAAAACTTGGCGTTTTCGCCGAATGTGCCTTCTACATGATATTTTGTGAGATTCGTGTTTTCGCTCCACTGAATGTCGGCTGACAGACCGGTTCGGAATACGGGATGAAGATCCCACATCGGAGCGAATGTCAATCCCGCTACGCCGAAATGTCCCGGAAGCAGCGCCTGCTCGCCCGACTCGGTAAACGCGCCGTCCTCAGGCGGGAAATAAGTCTTGCGCCATGCGCCGTAAGCCGTGATGTCGTATGACACTCCCTGCGTGAAATCACTGTCATCGGAAAATGGCGACACCGGCTTCAGTAATTTGTTGCCGGGAACTATGACGACTCCAACGGCTCCACCGATTGTATTGACTCCGGGATTAGGCCATGATGTATTTCCGTTGGAGTAGTGGGTCAGATCGACACCGCCCGACAGGCTTACACCGTCGGTCAGTGCATAATTTAATTTGAAACCGAGATTCAGATAGGCGTTTGTTGATGATCCGACGACAAGATTTGATCGGATGTCATTGCCGTCAGTGGTCTTTTTCCAACCGAATGTCGCGCCGAAATTCCATTCATAGTCCAGCGACAACCGGTCAGTCAACGCCACGATCGGAGCTCCCTGAAAGACATATAGTCCGACTGGAGTACCGACCTCACGCCCCTGCAAGAATGTATTCACACTTATTCCGGCTCCTTGATAGACTGATGCGTTACGCCCCGTCAGCGGTCGCTGAAAAGAGTAGCGGAGATGCCATGACAGTGCCGTGTGACCTACCGTCCCGTCGGGCGACATACGCTCAAACAGTGCCGAATTGGAATTGAAAGCGTAACCGGCACGCATTCCTGCCTCCCAGCGAGACACAAAGTTAGCGGGTTCGGCGGCTGTTACTTGTAAACAAGCCGCAGCAACAGCCACGGTTATTAAGAGCTGTTTCATCCTTTCTGTTAATTTGTAGTGCATAATATCATTCTCAGCCACAAATTTAATGCACAAAAATGACTTAAACAACACCCAATTCCCTTAAGTTTTCGTACTCCTGTCATCGGCATCTCTTTATATTACAGATACTATTATCTGTAACTAACAAATTTTCAGAGCATCGAATTTTGTATTCCGACTGTTTTGAGTAATTTTGTATTTTTAATGGTTAGAAATATGAAAAAGACTATTTTAACAATACTGAATATATTGGTCGGGGCATTATGGGCAAATTCCCAAACCGACGTGTGGTCGGGCGACCTTGAGGTACAAGGTATGAAACTTCCGCTTGTATTTCATCTGGATGAAATCAATCCTGTCCTTGATTCTCCCGCACAAGGTGTAAAAGGATTACCGATTCAGGTCTCAAGAATTGATCCCGACAGTATTTTTGTAAATATCCCGGCTGTAGGTGCGACTTTTAAAGGTCGATACCGCAATGATGAGATAGTCGGCAAATTTAATCAAAGAGGAGCCGAGTTTCTACTCGTTCTCAATCAGAAAGAGAAAATTACACGGCGACCTCAGACACCTGAGCCACCATATTCCTATTCTTTGGAAGAGGTAAGTTTCTCAAATGGTGATGCGGTTCTAAAAGGTACGTTAACTTTACCTGAAATATTCAATCGGGAGACTCCTGTTATATTAATGATTACCGGAAGCGGTCTCCAGAATCGTGATGAAGAGTTTTTTGAGCATAAACCGTTTGCCGTTATTGCCGATGCTTTGGCAAAAAATGGGATTGCCTCTCTGCGCTACGATGATCGTGGATTTGGTGAGTCTACCGGAGATGCCGTCAACTGTACGACTGAGGACCTGATGAAGGATGCCTTGTCGGGTATAAATCTTTTGCGCGGGAGATTTAATAAAGTTGGTGTACTTGGTCATAGCGAGGGTGGAACGATTTCTTTAATGCTTGGGGCTGATAATAATATTGATTTTATTGTCAGCCTGGCTGGAATGGTAGTTTCAGGGAAAGAGACCCTTTTAGAGCAAAATCGATATGTGCTATCTCAAGCCGGGTATCCGCAAAATGTGACTGATGAATATTGCGAATTCCTCGCATTGGCGTTTGACAATAATGAATCTATGCCACAAAAATTGGGAGCATCAGACTTACCAATTGAATTAAAACAAAACTTACAGGCAGTTTTACGGCAAATCAAAACTCCGTATATGCAATATTTTCTTACTACGGATATGAGTAATAAATTGGAGAAAATTACTTGTCCGGTTTTAGCATTAAACGGCAAGAAAGATATTCAGGTATCCTATAAGAACAATTTAGAGGCATTAAATCAGGGTTTGCCTTCAAACGGCATTAATAAAATAATTGCCTTAGATGATTTAAACCACATGTTTCAGCATTGTCAATCGGGCTCAGTCGACGAATATGCCACAATTGAAGAAACCATTTCTCCTGAAGTTTTAGAGATAATCTCTCAATGGATTAAATCATTATAAAACGCCCGGTGCCCCTTATTTGTCCTTTTTCCTATTACTTAAAATTTTAGGATATTAATTTTTGTATGGTTACCAAAATCTTCTCCTATGTGAGAGGAATAATGAAGTAGTATATGTAGAGTGAGGCTTGTTACGACCATAATAGGCTGCATAGTTGATTTGAGATGCAACAATCATTGGGTCTTTGCCATTTTGCACAGCTGTAGAGAATAAGTTCATTATCTCGTATTTATTACCGAATTTTGCATTGGGTTGCCTCAATATTTCAGAAACAACCTGACGAACAGAACGAGGGTATATTATAAACGTATTGTCTGCATTACAAGTTATATTCTTAAATTCGTAACTTCCAAAGAACACAATGATTGAATAAATTGGAATGTCGGGATTTTGTGGCAGACATTGCCTGATGACTTGTATATGTCTCGCATTCTGCATTACAGGATTATAAAAGCGATGCTTTTCCTTGCCATATGCTAATAATTGCGTCCAATATCTTTGATATTCATTACCGAAAATCCAACCGTTGTAATCTTTTACTTCAAATACAATGATTCCCGCTTTAGTTGCGACAGCTACATCTACTTGTGTATACTCTCCATTCGGTTTTTGAATATATAAGTCATGAAATATCGCTCTCGGATTAATGCCTTCCTTTAATAAACTCAGTATCACTCTACGCTCTGACCATTCTCCACGAGTAATTGGCGTAACCAGTTCAATAAGTTTCCGTTCTTTCCGCTTAACATAAATAAGATATGCAATCCAAAGTATCAAACAAGTCAAGAATGCGAGAGATGGAAATGACATTACCGAAATTTCAATACTATAGGTGAATTTAAAATCTTCAGTGAACACACTGCTCTTTCATTTTATAGAGTCCAACAGACATTATTTACGCTGTAACTTTCATGTCTTCAAGGTTGGACATTGTGTTCAAAGTATTTTTAGTAACTTTGTACTCCTGTTAGAGTACATTTTTAAGTATGAAAAGTAAGCGTTTGAAAGAAAAGATAATAGGTTTCGTTTGGCAACATGTCCTTTTATTGGTTTCCATGTTTTTTATGACCTTTGGCGTCGCTTTGTGCGTGCGGTCAAATCTTGGGAGTGGCGTAATTTCTTCAATCCCGATGTCGTTCTCATTAGGCGGGGAAGCCGGGGTCGTCCCGGGATGGACTATCGGTGGTTACACCAATATAATGAACATTATCCTTGTAGCTGCACAGATCCTCGTCCTCCGGAAACGATTTGAGAAGATACAGCTTTTCCAACTTCTGGTAGGCTTTGTTTTCGGTCTGTTTCTTGACATAAATATGTGGATTACTTCCTATTTATCGAATTATCAAACACTTTATTCCCAGATCCTCGCCCAATTTATGGGTGCCACTATTCTTGGGTGTGCTGTCACTACCGAAATCCGGTGCGGTTCAATTACGATGCCTGGTGAGGGGATTCAAGTTGCGATTGCTCGGGTAACCGGCAAACCGTTCCCCATTGTAAAAATAATAGTGGACACAACGCTTGTAATATTAGCCGTCATTTCAGGCTACTGTTTCTTTGGATCATGGCAGTGGACCGTTGTCGGTCCCGGCACTCTCTTTGCCATGGTATACGTTGGATACGTTGTACGATTGATCAATCCACATTTGAAATGGTTTGATCGCCTGTTGGACTATCGTCCCGGCTTCCGACGCTACATCTACGGTCTCGCGCGCTACATCTACCCCCACCGCGAAGGATAATCAACTATCAGGGGGAGGAAAACGTTATTATGCTATAACCCCCTAATAATAGAAACCGACCGCATTTACGCTACTGACCCTTCTGGAAAAACAATAGCTGAAGTGACATTTCCCACCACTGACGGAATATCGACAATCAACCCGCTGCACAGTCCATCAAGGTCTTTGCGCGTCCTTTCCTCGACAACCGACAGTTCGACAAAGGGAGCAAGGAATTAGACCGTTTGACCTCCAATTTCCCTTCTGTTCTGGAGGAAGTGAACCGGAGACAAAGCAGAGGATTCAGACGGTAAA
>CAYTWG010000009.1:0-52161 GCA_964442005.1 uncultured Bacteroides sp.
GCAACGATGTCTTACCGTGGTCAACGTGACCCATGACAGTGACAATCGGCGGACGCTCCATGAGATCCTCCTCAGTGTCCTCTTCGTTGGAAATCGCCTCAACGACCTCAGCTGATACATACTCGGTCGTGAATCCGAACTCATCGGCAACGATATTAATAGTCTCGGCATCAAGGCGCTGGTTAATCGACACCATAACACCGAGATTCATACATGTAGCGATAACCTGATTGACGGGTACGTCCATCATTGAGGCAAGGTCGTTAGCCGTAACAAACTCGGTGAGCTTAAGCGTCTTGCTCTCGGCTGCTTCAAGTTCGGCAGCCTCGCGTTCACGTGATGCAAACGCCTCACGCTTCTCCTTACGCCACTTGGCGCCCTTCTTCTGTCCGCGATCCTTACCGGTCAGACGTGCCAGTGTTTCCTTAATCTGCTTCTGCACGTCCTCCTCATTGACCTCAGTGTGCACAGGACGTTTTGAGCGAGCCTCTTTAGCGGGCTTGTCGTTACGACGGTTGCGCTCCTGCTTGTCATTACGACCGGAGCCGCCCTGTCCGGCACTCTGCTGTGCCGCTTGTTTTTCGATATCGATTTTCTCTTTACCGCCGATGCGTTTACGCTTCTTGCGGTCGGCTGATGATGCATTAGCGCCTCCGGCTCCGGAAGCAGCTGTCTGCTGTGCCTTTGCGATACGCTCGTTGCGACGTTCCTCTTTAGTTTTCTTCTTGGGGCGAGTAGACTGGTTTATCGACGAAAGATCAATCTTGCCGATTACGTTGATTGAGGGACGATTCTTAGGAAGTCCTACCGAGAAAATCTCTTCCTCTTCATCTTTCTCTTCAGACTTTACTTCGGGAACAACTTCTACATCATGACGCTCGAAAACTGGTGCCGGAGCCGGAGCTGCCTCCACATGCTTCTCAGGAGCAGCAGCGGCAGGTGCTTTCGCCTCGCTGACAGTCGCCGGCTTCTCCTTCACGACGGTCTCGACCGCGGGAGCTGCTGTCACGTGAAGATCCTCAGACTTGGGAGCTTCGACAACAGGTTTCTTCTCAGGCGCGGGAACTACAGGCTCAGCAACCTTTTCCTCTTTACGTGGAGCGACAGGATTGCCGTGCTTGTCAAGTTCAATTTTTCCGATAACTTTAAATCCGGGACGCGACTCACCCGGGAGTTTAGTCACCTCGGCATCCTTGGCAGCTTCAGCCTGAGCCAGTTTTCTTGACTTGTTTTCTTCTTTTTCTTTCTGACGACCGTCGGTAAATTCTATGGCGGCATCTTTCTCCTTCTTGTCATTGCTGAAATGTTTTTTCAGCAACTCGAGAGCATCGTCCTCGATGCGGGCGTTGGGATTATCCTCAACGGTGATGTTTTTACTACGCAAGAAATCGACTACCGTGGGAAGAGCCACGTTAAGATCTTTTGCTACTTTACTTATTTTCGTTCTCGCCATTTAGTATTATAAAGAGATTTAAATGTATTGTTTATATGGAAAGAGAGGTAGGGGCTGAAACAGTCTAGACGATCAGTCCTCAAACTCAGCCTTAAGGATGCTGATCACCTGATCAACAGTATCCTCTTCAAGGTCGGCTTTCTCGATGAGAACCTCGCGCGGAGTTCCAAGCACGCTCTTAGCCGTTACGCAACCCATGTCTTTGAGGGCATCGATAACCCAGCCGTCAATCTCGTCCTTAAACTCGTCAAGGTAGATGTCCTCTTCGTAAGTCTCCTCGGTGTCACGGTAAACGTCGATCACATATCCGGTCAGCATCGAGGCAAGCTTGATGTTGAGACCGCCCTTACCGATAGCAAGCGAAACTTCCTCAGGACGGAGGAATACCTCAGCTTTCTTCTCCTCCTCGTCAAGACGCACAGATGAAATCTTTGCAGGGCTCAAAGCACGCTGTATAAACAGCGATGGATTGGAAGTATAATTGATAACGTCGATATTTTCGTTGCGCAACTCACGCACGATGCCGTGGATACGCGATCCTTTAACACCTACGCATGCGCCTACGGGGTCAATACGATCATCATAGCTCTCAACAGCGATTTTGGCACGCTCTCCCGGGATACGTGCCACGGCACGTATGTTGATGAGTCCGTCATGAATCTCGGGAACCTCGAGCTCAAAGAGACGGCGCAGGAAATTTTCGTTGGTACGCGAAACGGTGATCTTGGGATTATTGTTTTTGTTGTCGACATGAGCAATCACGGCACGCACGGTCTCTCCCTTACGGAAATAGTCACCGGGGATTGACTCGCTCTTGGGCAGAAGGAGTTCATTTTTGTCGACATCGAGGAGCAGAGTTTCTTTTGACCATGTCTGATAGACTTCGCCCGACACCAGGTCACCCTCAAGTTCCTTAAACTTGTCATAGATGGCTTCTTTCTGGAGGTCAAGAATCTTGGACTGCAGTGTCTGACGCAGATTAAGAATAGCACGACGACCGAAGTCGGCAAAAATTATTTCCTTGGTGTGCTCTTCGCCGATTTCCACCTCGGGGTCATTGTCGGCACGTGCATCCGAGAGACCTATCTGTACGTTTTTGTCGGTCACCTCTCCATCAGGAACGACCTCAAGGTTCTGGAAAATCTGAACGTCGCCCTTGTCGGGATTCATGATAACATCAAAATTGGCATCAGAACCAAACATCTTTGCCAACACGTTTCTGAACGATTCTTCCAAAACACTGATCATCGTGGTTTTGTCGATGTTTTTCAAGTCTTTAAACTCGGCAAAACTTTCCACCATATTTGGGGTTTCCTCTTTTTTAGCCATAATTATATAAGGATTTTGAGATTTCTATTTTATTATGTTATGTAATATGTCTCGATTGATTTATTTAAACTGTATGAGGTAGTTAACCTTCTTAGCCTCATCGTAGCCTAAGGTAATAGGCTCGTTGACAAGCACGGGGCGTTTGGCACCCGGCTCCTTGACTTTCTTTGCGACTTCGACAGTAAAAGTCTCGTCGCCCACTTCGACCAACTTGCCGTGAAACTTGCGACCGTCCCGGGTAAGAATCTCGATTTCGTTACCGATGTTTTTGACATACTGACCTTTTACCTTAAACGGCGCCGTCAGTCCTGCTGATCCCACTTCGAGTTCGTAATCCTCAACATCGCGGTCAAACACCGCCTCTATTTTGCGGGTTACAGCCGCACACGTGTCGATATCGAGACCCGATGTCGAGTCAAGTTCCACTACTATTGAATTAGACGGCGATACCGTGATGTCGACAATGAAAATATCAGTGCCGGCGATCGCCTCTTCGACTGTTGAACGTAATAATTGCTTATCTATCATTGCTGTTATAATAGTCCGGTCAATAACAAAACGGAGGAAGCTGTCGCCTCCTCCTCTGATTTACTTCTGCAAATATAGGAATTTTTCACCTTTCCGTCAACCTTATATATTAGTATAGGGGGTTAGCGGCATGCTCTTTATGAAAATTTAACTATTACGTGAAAATAATATAAATTTTTAACATATTAATCGGGGCTTGTTAACGATACAATTGCTTGTAAACCTTACTGCCCTCTTTAACGATATAAAGATTACCATCCAGCGGATTATTAACCGGCATACCCTGAAGATCAAAATACAGCGGCACCATATCGGTCGCATCGATCCCAACAGTATTCACGCCCCCCATAGGTCGATTCTGCTCAATGGCAAATAATTCTTTACCACTTCTGTCAGTGACAGAATAGAGGAAAGGAACAGTCTCGTCGCCCTTGGTTTGAGGAGAATAATAATTAAGTAAGTCGCCACGACCGGCTATGCCATTGGATCTGATCTGCCCGTATGATTCGGCATGACAGTCAAGAACACTGCTATAAATCTCAATCCAGTTATTGTAAGAGCCCCAATAGTCTGCCGAGCCGGTAATAATGGAATGCCCTGGACAACCAAAATCACTTTCTTCCAGGAATAGCCGGAGAACATCGACGCCATCTTCACCCAGCGCTTTCATGAATACTGAAAATTGCGGATAAATAAAATCGTAGAGCACAACTTCTTCTCCGGGATAATCCGCGGCTCCGTTATAAGTCATGGAACTGTCGCAATCAGGCAATTGAGCAACTACGATACAGTAAACACGCCTTGACGCCGCATCCTCGCGGAGGAGAGCGCACAGCGAAACTGACTCCGACAAGTCAGAATCAATCCGACGATCATATAGTTTCATGTATTTTTTGCCGTTGACAATTGTGTCGCCGTTTAGTGACAACTTCTTGAATTCAGCAATGTCAGCTGACTCATTATTGCCGCGCATAACATAATGCCATGTTTTACCATCCTCAAGCATCGGCTTATAGTCAGAATCGTAAGACTCAGGAAGATTTTTTGGTTCGATACACTCTAAAACTCCATCAGCACTTTTGAAAGAGTGGAAAAGCGGTCCCATGTCGCCACCATTAGGAGTTGCAACATTGATGCCGAGTAAATCAGCACAACGCTCCCCATCTTTAACCACTCCACCGATTCCCTCTACAATATAAACGTCTCCAGACCCTTGAGAACCGGAAGTTTCATGCCAGCACATGCGCGGTTTCCCGGCAACATCTATCGTCTCTCTGACAAACTCGGAGTCAGACCATACTTCCGCCCACATAGAATTTTCAGGATTCGTAAAATCATACAAAAGGATCTCCTTATATTTATTGGCACCGTCAAAATAGTCAACCGTCCAATTTTGGTCGATTGAGCCACGGTCGTAATCGGGGTTGACCACACAAAATACCTGTTGCGCGTCACAGTCTTCCCGAAGAAAGGCATACGGCACTTTACTGTCAGGAATATCCGAATAGTCCGTATAGGCAAACAAGCATTTATATTCTATCCCGTTAAGTACGGAATCTCCCTCTATTCTGAGCTCCCACGGTTTCTGCTTTGCAAAAGCATAGGAAGTCCATCTCATATTGTATTGCCACACATTCCCCTCTACAACCATCGGAGTGTACTTATTGTCATTTGCACTGATACCTGATGCACCCATCACAAAGACACCTATCAGAATTATCTTAATCAAATCTTTCATAGTTCAAACATTTTATTACCTAATCGTGCAATTATATAAAATATTCGTATCAAATATACTCTTTTGGCAAATATATGACAATTTACCCATACCTGTATAGGGGGGGTAATTTTAATATAATTTAACATATAATAACAGTGCAATACAATCACTTGTTGATACCGGCAAGTATGTTGACTACTTCTGTACTACCGGCAAAACTTAAAACTTAGCAGCGGAGGTAATTGTTGTTTAGTAAAAGATGTACTTACCAAAATAAAAATTTCACACAATGGACTTCAAACTTCACTTCGACCATTACAACATCAACGTCGCTGACCGTGACCGCAGTATACGTTTCTACAATGAGGCGCTCGGACTGACCGAAACAGGACACATAGACGCGCCCGACGGGTCGTTTACAATCACATATCTTGGTGACAGCACAACTGGATTCAGACTCGAAATAACATGTATGCGCGATCACCCGCAAGCCTATGACCTCGGAGAAAACGAGACTCACCTTGCTCTCCGTCTGGGAGAAGGACAAGATTACGAGGCTTTGCGCCGGTATCACCGTCAAATGGGGATAATATGTTTCGAGAATCATGACATGGGAATATATTTTATCGAGGACCCCGATGGCTACTGGATCGAGATACTTCCGCCCTTGAAATAACAGCGTCGACGGATGCCGTTATTAAAAAAAGTTGCGACAACGGTGAGCATTATGGGTATTTCAGGTGTTAATATATTGTATCTTCTATATGACAATTTATTATTCAACTATTTATTTTAATGATGTATATTTATGAAAAAGCTGTTCACACTATCCATTATAGCGCTCTCCGTCGCAGGTTTCCAAGCCCAAGCTGAAAAAATAGAACCGATAAAATTCGGTGACATGAATCAGTGGGAGACCCGTATCATCCCCGAATCGCGCATTATAGGAGGCAAAGAGAAAAATCTCTACGAGATTGCACCCAACGCTACTGTAAAAGGCAATATTCCATATAAGCCCAAAGGAGGCTCACCCTGGGCAACATCTAATGTGCTCGCCAACGTAGCCGGCATAGTAAAAGGCTCCAACGCCGTGTACCCCGACAATCATGAGGGAAACGGACGCTGCGCCAAGATGACAACCATAATGGAAAACTGCAAGGCAATCGGACTTATAAATATCGATGTCCTTGTGGGTGGCTCCATTTTTCTCGGCGAGATACTTGAACCGATAAAATCCACAAGCGATCCTTACAGCAAAATGAACATGGGCGTCCCCTTTACCGGACATCCTGTCGCCCTTCAGCTTGACTACAAGGTGTTGATGCCCAAGGCAAGTGACCGCACATACAGCAGCGGTTTCGGAAAGAAAAAGACAATCCCGGGGCACGATAACGCTGAAATCTATATAATTCTTCAGCGCCGTTGGGAGGACGCTGACGGAAATCTGTATGCCAAGCGTGTAGGCACCGGACGTGAACGTTACGGAGCATCGACCGACGGATGGGTCGAAGGACACCGTATCCCGGTCATGTACGGCGACATAACTTCCCGCCCCGAGTACAAATCCTACATGGGACTCATTCCCGAAGATAAATGCTACTATGCACGCAACAGTCGCGGGGAGATGGTTCCCGTCAAAGAGGTCGGTTGGGACTCTCCCGACGCTAAGCCGACCCACATGATGATTATGGCTTCGGCAGCAAGCGGTACAGCCTATATAGGCACTGTAGGACTCACCCTCTGGGTCGACAATCTCGCTTTAGTCTACGAGTAACCCGTCAAGCCGATAGAAACTACAACGTTGCCGTCTCCAACATGGTCAAAACTCGCCAGGTTTATGCCGAAATAGCATAATTTGGCGTTTTTTAACGCGATTATTTCTTTAAAAGGACTTGTTTTTAACTTTCTTTTCTTAATTTTGCCCCCTAATTTCTCATTAATATATAGAAAAACGTGCCATGGTGAAGAACCTCGTTATAGTAGAATCCCCGGCAAAAGCCAAGACAATAGAAAAATTTTTAGGCAAGGACTTCAAGGTCATGTCGAGCTACGGTCACATCCGAGACCTCAAGAAAAAGAGTTTCAGTATTGACGTCGACAATGACTTCACTCCCATCTATGAGATACCCGATGACAAGAAGGCTCTCGTTGCCGAGCTGAAACAAGCTGCAAAGGATGCCGAGATGGTGTGGCTCGCTTCCGATGAGGACCGCGAGGGAGAGGCGATAGCCTGGCATCTGTACGAGGTCCTTGGTCTAAAACCTGAGACGACCCAGCGCATCGTATTCCACGAAATCACCAAAGACGCGATTATCAACGCTATCAACAACCCGCGTGCCATTGACATCAACCGTGTCGACGCCCAACAGGCACGTCGCGTGCTCGACCGCATTGTGGGCTTCGAACTGTCACCCGTTCTCTGGAAAAAGATCAAGCCGGCTCTATCGGCTGGACGTGTGCAGTCAGTTGCTGTACGCCTGATTGTAGAGCGGGAAAACGAGATAAAAAACTTTATCCCCGAAGAGTACTTCCGCGTTACGGGCGACTTTGCTGACAGCAACGGAGCTGTCATAAAGACCGAATTGTCCCGCCGTCTGCCCGACGAGACTACGGCTCGTGCACTGTTTGAACGCTGCAAAGATGCCGTATACAAAGTCAACGACATCACCGTAAAACCGGTTAAGAAGTCACCCGCTCCGCCGTTCACCACCTCGACACTTCAGCAGGAAGCCGCACGCAAACTGGGATTCACCGTGTCACAGACTATGATGGTGGCTCAACGTCTATACGAGGCGGGGCACATAACTTACATGCGTACTGACTCGCTCAATCTGTCATCACTTGCAATCAATACGATATCGGCTGAGATAAAACAGAAAATCGGAACCGAGTACCTTCATGTGCGCCATTACCACACCTCATCAAAGGGCGCACAAGAGGCTCACGAAGCAATCCGTCCCACCTACATCGATCAGCACGAAATTGACGGCACGGCACAGGAAAAGAAACTTTATAACCTCATATGGAAACGCACTATCGCCTCTCAGATGGCTGATGCCGAAATAGAAAAGACCACTATTGACATTTCTCCCGACCATGGCGAGGACCGTTTCATCGCTACCGGCGAAGTAATCAAATTTGACGGATTCCTCAAAATATATATAGAGGGACACGATGACGATAGCAATGATGACGCGCTCCAGTCGCTACTGCCTCCGATGAAAGAGGGCGACATCGTCAATCCGCTGACTATCATTGCAACACAACGTTTCACGCAGCATCCGCCCCGCTATACCGAGGCTTCGCTCGTGAAAAAGATGGAAGAGCTCGGGATCGGACGCCCCTCAACCTATGCCCCGACAATCTCTACGATACAGCAGCGCGAGTATGTAGAAAAAGGCGACAAAGAAGGTACGCGACGCGACTTCGTGACCCTTACGCTTTCCGGAAACAAATTGACGGCAAAGACTCGTACCGAGACAACCGGAGCAGAAAAAGGGAAACTGATACCCACTGACATAGGTGTCGTTGTCAACGACTTCCTGACTGAATATTTTCCCGATATTCTTGACTACAATTTCACGGCGCGCGTAGAGGAAAAATTTGACGAGATAGCTGAGGGTGATCTCCCTTGGAATCAGGAAATAGAGGCATTTTACAATCTTTTCCACCCCTCGGTCGACAAGGCGCTGACAATGAGACTTGAGCACAAAGTCGGCGAACGCATCCTCGGTAACGATCCCGCGACCGGGCGTAAGGTTGCCGTCAAGATCGGACGCTTCGGTCCGCTGGTACAGCTTGGCGACGGCGACAGCGATGAGAAGCCTCAGTTTGCATCACTTCTCAAGGGACAGTCAGTGTCGACCATCACCCTTGAAGAAGCTCTCAAACTCTTTGAATTCCCCCGTGTGATTGGAGACTATGAAGGGAAAGACGTGACAGTCGCGATAGGTCGTTTCGGTCCTTACGTGAAACATGACAACAAGTTTGTGTCGATTCCCAAGACAATGGCTCCTGCCGAAGTCACTATCGATGACGCGATTTCTCTCATAAACGCAAAGCGTGAGGAAGAAACCAAGCGTGAGGTGAAGAAATTTAACGAAGATCCTGACCTGATGATTCTCAACGGTCGTTACGGAGTCTATATCGCTTACAAGAAGAGCAATTACAAGATCCCCCGCACGGTGACCGACCCTGCGTCACTCACTTACGAGGAATGCATGGAAATCATCAAAAACGACGAGGCTAAGCCTAAAAAGACAACACGCCGCGCTACATCACGCAAAAAGTAAACTACATCAACATGCCACGTCCGCTGAAAACAAAACCGGGTGCCGAGCGCACGTTCCGCCCCGACGTCATAGAGAGCTACCGTCCTGCTGCGACAGCACCGTTGCTACAATTCCTGATTGACTCCATGCCTCAGCGTAAGCGCACTTCAGTCAAGGAATTGCTGAAATATAACCGTGTCAGAATCAACGGAACTGTGCTGACACAATTTGATCATCAGCTCAACCCCGATGACCTTGTAGAGGTCAATCTGACCCGTGAATTTCCAAGGTTCTACAACCGACGTATACAGCTTGTCTACGAGGATGACGACATAATAGTCATCAACAAAGGCTACGGACTACTGTCGATGGGTACCGACAAAGTCAAGGAGGGTACCGCCTACTCCATCTTGCGCGAATATGTAAAATGGCAGAATCCTGCCAACAAGATTTTCATTGTCCACCGTCTCGACCGCGACACCTCGGGACTGATGATGTTTGCTAAAAACATCGAGGCGAAAAATGCAATGCAGCACAACTGGAACAACATGGTGCTTAACCGTAAATATCTTGCCGTCGTAGAAGGGAAGATGGAACCTGCTGAAGGCACTATGCGCAGTTATCTGACCGAAAACTCAGAGCATGAGGTCTATTCGACCGATAATCCTGAGGAGGGACAGCTCGCTGTAACACGCTACCGCACTCTCAAAATGAAAAACGGATACACACTGCTTGAAGTAGAACTCGACACCGGTCGTAAGAACCAGATTCGCGTTCACATGAAAGACCTCAAGCATCCTATCGCCGGCGACCGGCGGTACGGTGCCAAGACAAGCCCGATACACCGGTTGTGCCTACACGCTCAGACACTCCGCTTTGTCCATCCCGTGACTCACCGCGAGATGAACTTCTCTACTCCGATACCGGTGCCGTTTGCCTCAATGGTAAAATAAATCGCGCCCTGAAAAATCAGAATCTATTATACAGAAATCGGCGTAATGACGGAAGGTCATTACGCCGATAACATTTCATATTCCGTTTATCACTTTCTACCGAAATCAGCCGGGATTTCGCCCCAATGTTCAGTATCCCATTTTAATATCGGGTTATAGTACTGATGGGTCTGAATCCAACGGTCTGCTCGCTCAAGCATTTCAAATATACGACGGTTGGCGGGCGTCGGCTTCAGTGTGGAACGATGCCCGCGACGCTTGACCCACGACTGCGCCGTCCGGCTGTCACTATATACCGGTGTCAGGTGATCACCTTGCTTGTCAAGTAACGCAAGGGCGTGGATAATGGCAAGATACTCCCCTACATTGTTGGTTCCGTCGTCGAGCGGTCCGACATGAAACAAGGTTTCGCCGGTGCGCACGTTGACTCCGCGGTACTCCATAGGACCGGGGTTTTTAGCACAGGCACCGTCCACGGCTATGCTGTCGAGACGTATCTCTGGAATCGCAGCATAATTTACCTTATCGGCTCGGTGAGAAGCTATCGAACGTATTATACCGACATTATCCTCGTAAGAACCGCGATATGCCGCAGTAGCCGCGTCCTGGGAATCATACGATTTAAATTTAGCTCCGGGAAAATTTGCCGTCTGAAGCTGACATTCCTCCCACGAATCATATATACCGGGACTCCAGCCCGCCCACACTACGTAAAATTTTCGTTTGACTGCCATGGCTTTTCAGGAAAGTTGCAGAAAGAGATTAATATCGGTAAAGCGAGTCCCGACGATACGTGCTATCGTCTGATTGACTGCCTTACCTGCAAAAGTCAGAGTCGCCGTCTGAAGTCCGGGCGTCAGTTTAAGCGCATTGGTTATGCCCTCGAGAGTCACGATATCAGAAAACATGGTTATAAACGTGTTGCTCAACGCCATTGCTGCCGTACGCGGCACGGCACTTCCGGCGTTTATATAACACACTCGGTTGCCTGTCAGCGTATTGTCGGCAGGTGTAGCCGCTGACAGGTTTACGGTCGGAAGCGAGGGAAACATACTGCCCGGAGCTGTGTTTGTGCTTACGTCGAATGTAAGCACACCGCGCTTCATCACTTCCACACTGTCGGCATCAAGTCTGACCGGACGGTTGACATCTGACGCAATGATCACGTCGGCAGTGCGCAGTGCATTTTCAAGCACCCGCGGATGAAGCGCCGACCCTATCACCTGATGACCGAGATCGCGCAACGCTTTGCGAAGACGATAGACGTCATTGTCAAACATTCTGACCATCGCGCCAAGTCCGAGAGCCGAGCGGGCGGCAGCCTGTGCCGCGATTCCGGATCCAATGATTGTCACCTCACACGGGACGATACCGGCTACGCCGCCAAGCAAAATTCCTTTACCATGAAGGGCATCGGCAAGCAGCGACGAAGCTATAGCGATAGCGGCACGTCCGTCAATTTCAGACAGGATGTCGGCAAACGGACGATTGCCGTCGACATCACGTATCAAGTCGACCGCAATTGTCACGATTCCCCGTGCGAGTAGTTCGCGTGCCTGGGTTGCTTCGATTGTCTCCGCGCCGAAAAGCGTGAGAAGAATCGCCCCGCGTCTCATTTTCTTGATTTCCTTGACAGGAAGAGGTGCAAGGTGTATTACTATGTCACAGCCGAGCGACGTTGTGCGGTCAGTGATTTCAGCGCCATTGCGGGCGTAGCTGTTGTCATTATAATGAATTACTTCAGCTCCATTGCTCTCCATCTTCACCGTAAAGCCCGCGTCAGCTAAAATCTTGACCGCCTCGGGTGTGAGGGGAAAACGCCGTTCTGATGACGATGCACACCGGGGCAGACCGATTGTAAGCCCGCGGCGCGATGTCACGGTCTCAGCAGGTTGCTCAAGCGGAGTCAGCAGGCTGCTGTCGTTATTAATCATTGTGAGTTATGAATTGGTTGATAAATCTTGACGCTGTCTCGTTGATCTCCTCTGCCGTTTCGAGACGGCAGGAGTCAAATCGGTCAGTAGCCGAGGCATAGAATATCTCTCGCGACCGGAGTGCTCCGATGATATAACGATATAACTCGTCGTCTTTCATTCCGGCGATAAGCGGACGCTTGTTACGACCTTCTACAAGCCGACGGTGCAATACCTCAATCGGAGCCTGCAACCACACCGTCACACCGCTGCCGTTCATCAGCTCCATGTTGTCATTAAAGCACGGTGTGCCGCCGCCACAGGCAATAATCACGTCCTCCTGTGATGCCAGCTCGATGAGGGTATCACGCTCGAGACGACGGAATTCATCCTCTCCACGTGATGAAAATATCTCGCGTACAGACATTCCGGCTCGTTCCTCGATGAGGTCGTCCATATCGACAAACCGGATACCGGTCAACCCCGAGACAGCATGTCCCAGGGTTGATTTACCGGTACCCATGTAGCCTATAAGGAATATCGGCTTCATGTTATACCTTCGTTTCGGCGAAATCGATCAACGTCGAAAAATTATTTTTTCTCGTTTTGCTGCTTCAGAAGATCGCGTATCTCTGTGAGAAGTACTTCCTCCTGAGAGGGTGCGGGTGCAGGAGCAGGAGTTTCCTCCTCTTTCTTCTTGAACTTCATGATTATACGCAGAGCCATGAAGATACTGAATGCAATAATCAGGAAGTCAACTACATTCTGGATAAAGAGACCATAGTTTATGGCAACTTCTTCGACAGCGGCAACACCGTCAGCTGTAGCGGGATGCCCTTCAGTAATTATATACTTGAGATTCTTGTAACCGTCGCCGCCTGTAATAATCGAGATCACCGGCATGATGATATCGTTTACCAGTGAACTTACGATTTTACCAAACGCACCACCGATGATAACACCGACAGCCATGTCAATCACGTTGCCCTTCATAGCAAACGCCTTGAAATCAGACAAAAATTTACCCATGATTCATTAAAGTAATTTAATGGATCCGCGCCACCGGCAGGCAACGCCTCACCCTCGTTCATAAATTTATTTAGTTGTTCTTTCTCGTGAGTTGACTGATGTTGCGCGGCATATACCGTAACAACAGTCTATATATAAAATAAACTTCCGGTCAAAAAAGTTTACTCAACTACTCATAATTTTCACAAAGTAACAATTTTTTTTTGTAATATTCACTCAGTTACCACAATATATTTTTCTCTAAGGTAAAAATACAACACAGCCGGTCGCCTGCACCGACTTTTCTCATTGTCAAAAACCCGAAATCGATAAAAAAGAGGGGAAACAAGACGATTGACTGCATAGTGGTGATTGCAGAAAAACAAAATATTCGTAACTTTGTCACTCGTAGCTACTCTCAACATCACGATGACTGCACTGAAATATATTTCCATAATAATGATTACGCTGCTCAGCGCTTGTGGAGCTGCATCATCCAACAACGACAACGGCGACAGCACCAGCTCCGTGACGTCATCACAGGAGATTACAAAATTTGATGCCGACAGTGCGTTTGCATTCGTAAAGGCACAGACTGATTTCGGTCCCCGAGTGCCCGGCACCAATGCTCATGCCGAATGTGCCGATTACCTTGCTGAAACATTCCGGCGTCTTGGCGCTGACACGGTGATAGTGCAACGCGCCGAAGTAACGGCATACAACGGCAAGCAACTACCCGCGGTCAATATCATGGGGCGCTTCAATCCCGACGCCACGGAGCGAGTATTGCTCATTGCTCACTGGGATTCCCGGCATGTCGCTGACCGGGATTCTGATCCGGCGCGACGTCACTCACCCATCGACGGAGCCAACGACGGCGCGAGCGGTGTCGGAGTGATTCTCGAGATAGCTCGCCAGGCTTCGCATAATGGGATACGTACCGGACTTGACCTGCTGCTTGTAGATGTCGAAGATTACGGCACACCTGAGTGGGAAAACGACGTAGAGGATTCATGGTGTCTCGGTACACAGCATTGGGTGACCGATATGCCGTATAGCCGCACCGACCTGCCACGATATGCTATCCTTCTCGACATGGTGGGCGGCAGAAACGCCATATTCCACCGCGAACAGATCTCTGATGCATACGCCCGTAGTGTTGTCGATCACGTATGGGCTACCGCCGCTTCGCTGGGAATGTCTGACCGATTTGTCAATGCTCCGGGAGGTGCGATAATCGATGATCATCTTTATATCAACCGTGCCGGAATCCCATGTATCGATATAATTGAGAGCTACAATCCTGCGACACGCGGGTTCAATCCTACGTGGCACACCCACGACGATAACATCAACAACATCGATCGGTCTACACTTAAGGCTGTAGGCGATGTGATATCACGACTTGTAATACAATAACTACTTCATAATATGATGACCATCAACCAACAACAAGACGAAATAATAGCCGAGTTCAGCGACATCGACGACTGGATGGATCGCTATGCATATATAATTGACCTTGGAAACGCGCTTCCACCGATCGATGAACAATACAAGACACCTCAGCACCTTATTGAAGGGTGTCAGAGCCGGGTATGGCTGAACGCCGAGCTTATCGACGGTAAAGTCCACTATACAGCTGACTCCGACGCGATCATAGTCAAAGGCATAATCTCTCTGCTCATCGACGTTCTAAACGATCACGCGCCGCAGGAAATCCTCGATGCCGACCTTTATTTCATCGACCGCATAGGTCTGTCGGAACATCTGTCTCCTACACGTTCCAACGGGCTTGTCGCTATGGTGAAACAGATGCGCATGTATGCTCTCGCGTTCAAGGAACTACAGTCACGTAACGAGGCAAACTAAACTCCGGTACGTCAATTTGAGTAATATTCAATAACACCTAATAAACCCCAAAATCATGTTCAAAAACCATCCCAAGGGTTTGATTCCCGCCGCGTTAAGCAATATGGGCGAACGTTTCGGCTACTACATCATGAATGCCGTGCTCGTGTTGTTTCTCTGCTCAAAATTCGGTCTCTCCGAGGAGACAAGTACAATCATCTACTCGGCTTTCTATGCCGGCATCTATGTGCTCAGTCTCGTAGGCGGTTTCATTGCCGACAAGACCGGCAACTTCAAGAATACCATCATCTGCGGTCTCATCATCATGACTCTCGGATATGTCGTTCTATCGTTCCCTATACTTGCCAATGAAAGCAACACGGCATGGCTGCTGACTCTTACATGCATCGCCCTGTTCCTTATCGCATTTGGTAACGGTCTTTTTAAAGGTAACCTTCAGGCAATCGTAGGTCAACTCTACGACAACCCCAAATACAGCTCAAAGCGTGACGCCGGCTTCCAGATATTCTATGTATTCATCAATATCGGCGGTGTCGTGGCTCCGTTTGTGGCTCCCATGCTCCGCAGCTGGTGGCTCAACGCCAACAACATGGTATATAACGCCGAGTTCCCCGCCCTCTGCCATCAGGCGCTCAGTGTAACCGACCCGGCTACGATGGAGAATGCCAACAACCTATATGCCATCGCAACAGCATCAGGCTGCACCGACACATCGGCTATCCAGGAGTTCTGCACCCAGTATCTCAACGTGTTCAACACCGGTGTGCACTACTCTTTCATCGCCTCAGTAGCGGCAATGCTCATCTCTCTGACAATCTTTGTAATGACCAAGAAGAGCCTCCCCAACCCTGTCAAAAAAGAAAAAACAGAGACCGTCAAGTGCTCGCCTGAAGAACGTGCAGCAATGGCAGGTGAAATCCGCCAGCGCATGTATGCACTCTTTGCCGTGCTCGGTATAGCAGTGTTCTTCTGGCTCTCTTTCCATCAGAACGGCACGTCGATGTCACTCTTCGCCCGCGACTTTGTCGACACCTCGACAATAGCGCCCGAGATATGGCAGGCTGTAAATCCATTCTTTGTTATTGTCCTGACCCCTATCGTGATGATGATATTCAGCAATCTCAGCCGTCGCGGTCGTGAGATTTCCACTCCTCGCAAGATTGCCATCGGTATGGGTCTCGCTGCACTCGGCTACCTCTTCATGACTATCTATTCGGTCTACATGCACTATCCCTCGGGCACCGACTTCCGCTCGCTCTCGGTAGCCGTGAAAGACACCATGATTTCCGGTCCCTGGGTTCTCATCCTCTACTATTTCTTCATGACCGTAGCCGAACTCTTCATTTCACCCTTAGGTCTGTCGTTCGTATCTAAAGTTGCGCCCAAGCACCTTCAAGGTCTGTGTCAGGGTCTGTGGCTCGGTGCGACTGCCGTCGGCAACGGACTCCTCTGGATAGGTCCCGCAATCTACAACGCCTGCCCGATATGGGTCGCATGGGCTGTATTTGCCGGTGTATGCCTCATCTCAATGGGTACGATGTTTGCCATGGTGCGCTGGCTCGAACGTGTCACCAAGTAACACCGGCTTACCCGTCATATTAAAAATAATCAGTCGGGCGCCACTGGGCAATCAGCCCGGTGAGCGCCCGCACTACAAAACAGCACTTGCCAATGCGACTCAAGCAACTGACCGTCAATAACTTCAAAAACATAACCGAGGCGAGGTTGCAATTCTCGCCCAAAATCAACTGTCTGCTCGGAAACAACGGTATGGGAAAGAGCAATCTGCTCGATGCCATTTACTATCTCAGTTTCTGCAAAAGTTTTGCGGGCATAACCGACGCCAATCTTATCAAACGAGGCGAGGAATTTATGATGCTCCGGGGAGAATATGACCGCAAAGGCATCGACGAGGAGCTGACAGTAGGAATGGCTCAGGGGAAACGCAAGTCATTCAAACGTAAAGGCAAGGAATACACCCGATTAAGCTCCCACATAGGCAGTTTCCCGCTTGTAATGGTATCGCCTGCCGACAACACTCTGATAACCGGTACCGGCGAAGAGCGACGCCGACTCGCCGACATTGTTATCGCCCAGAGCGACAGCGTCTATCTCGACCACCTGATTCATTATAACCGTGCGCTCCAACAACGCAACAAGCTCCTGCACGACCACATAGTCGATCACTCGCTATACATGGCTGTAGAAATAGCGATGTGCCGCTCGGCGGCATACCTGCACCGCGCCCGCAAAGAATTTATCAATCAGTTTGCTGAAATATTCTACCGCTATTACACAGCTATAGCAGGATCGGGTGAGACGCCATCACTGTCATACACAAGTCATCTCAACGCTCCAGGTGTAACACCCGAGTCTATCCTCGACAATGCTCGGCAACGTGACGAAATTTTAGGTCACACATCAGTCGGTCCTCACCGGGACGACATCGAGCTGATGCTCGATGACATGCCCGTCCGACGCACAGCCTCACAGGGACAATGCAAGACGTTCACGATCGCAATGCGCCTTGCCCAGTATGACTTTCTGCATCTGAGCACCGGAATGCGTCCTCTGCTGCTTCTCGATGACATATTTGACAAGCTCGACGCATCACGAGTAGAGCGCATTATCTCAATCGTAGGCGATGAAATGTTTGGACAGATTTTTATAACCGATACCAACCGTGACCACCTCGACAATATAATGCACATGACGGGGCATGACTACCGCATGTGGACTGTTTCCGACGGCACATTCACACCATCCAGGCAATGAAAAAGACCGAACCGCTCAGTATCCGTGACATCATCGACCGTGTCCTCGATCAGGAAAACATACGCGACACGGCGCTTGAACAACGCGTCTGCTACCTCTGGCCGGAGATTGTAGGTAACAGTATCAACAGACTCACATCGCGCCGATACATGAAAGACGGCGTCCTTCATGTCTATATATCATCAGCTCCGCTCAAGAACGAGTTACAGTTCCACCGTGACAAGCTTATTGAACAGATAAACCAATCGGTAGGAACCGACGTTGTAAAAGAAATCTCAATACACTGATTAATAAACTCACCTAAAACATACGACATGGATAAGAAAACTCCCGTCTCGTTACCGACACCGACCAATCCCCGTGTCCCGCTTCCTGAAGCGCCATTCTACCATATACTTCCCGTACAGATACGTTTCAACGATATCGACATGCTCGGGCACCTCAACAACGGCATATACCTCCAGTTCATGGACTTGGGAAAAGCCCATTATTTTGATGCCGTCATGCCCCATAAAGTCGACTGGCACAACATCAACATCGTCGTGGTAAATATCAACGTGAATTTCTACGCACCCACCTATCTCAACGAGAATATAGCTGTAGTAACCTCGGTAGTCGCTATGTCCCACCGCAGTTTCACGATGGAACAACGTGTCATAAATGCCGACAGCGGCGATGTGAAATGTGTGGCTCGCACCATAATGTCGGGATTTGACATGAAAACGGCGCAGAGTGCGCCGATAACCCCCGAATGGGTCGAGGCAATATCACGATACGAGGAACGCACATTCTGATAGCAACTCAGGCAATCACAATAAAAGCGGCGGGATGATATCATGATAACTCTGTATCATGGTGACATCCCGCCGCTTTATATAAATCTACAAACTTACTCGTCTTTAGTAAGGTCAAGGACAACATTGTCCTTGCTCTTGTCAAAGTATTGCCGACGCAGCGGATTGCGTTTCATCTCTTTGTAGCCGGCGCGGTTACGGTACACGTCAATCGCACGGTAGAGAGCAGCACGCAACGACTCCTCCGAAGCCACTCCGGTACCGGCTATATCATAACCTGTCCCATGATCGGGCGACGTGCGAACAATCGGTAGTCCTGCCGTGAAATTGACTCCTGAATCCATTGCAAGTGTCTTAAAAGGCGTCAAACCCTGGTCATGGTACATCGCAAGCACTCCGTCAAACTTAGTGTACTGACCGCTTCCGAAGAAGCCATCAGGAGCATAAGGACCGAAACAGCATATACCCGCCTCCTGAGCCGCTGCGATAGCGGGATCGATGATCTCAGTTTCCTCCTTGCCGAGGAGTCCGTTCTCTCCGGCATGAGGATTAAGCGAAAGTACCGCTATGCGCGGATGATCAAGCCCGAAGTCCTGAATCAGCGAATGGTTGAACAGTTTAAGCTTCCCGACAATCGTGTCGACATCGATGTGGGCGGCGATCTCTGTTATAGGCATGTGGCAGGTCACAAGTGCTACCCTCAACGTGTCGTTGCAGAGTATCATCAACGCCTTGCTGCCGTCACCTGCAGCCGATTCGAGGTATTCCGTATGTCCGGGGAAACTGAAAAGCGGACTCTGTATATTGTGCTTATTGATAGGTGCGGTGACAAGAACGTCAATTTTACCTTCCGCGAGATCGGCGACAGCTCGCTCGAGCGCAACAAAGGCAGCTTGTCCGGCGACTTCGGTTGACTGACCGACATCGACTTTGACATCCTCGCCCACGACATTGACAATATTATTGGCTCCGGGAGTTATGTCTGATGCATCATCAACCTGATTGAACGGTATATTACCCATCCCGAGCAACTTGCGGTAGTGTGCCGCAATCTTCGCCGATCCATAGACCACAGGTGTACACAGTTCAAGTATTCTACTATCTTCCAGCATCTTAAGGATAACCTCGTAGCCGATACCATTTATGTCTCCGTGGGTGATGCCCACACGTATATGATTATTTGCTTTCATTTTATCTGTTATAGATTGATTTTGAGTGTAAAATTAGTCATTATTTTGGTAATTAGCATTACCCGGAGACAAAAAACAGCCCGACAGCATAAACGCGTCGGGCTATTTTCACATATTGTTTTCAGTAATGTACCGTAAAAGACGGGCAATTACTGTGCAGCAAATTCAACTACATACGGGAGTGAACCGAGATAGAGGGTAACAAGGTACTTGCCTGTTCCGGGATCGGGAATATTGGGAGCATTGTTCCACTGGAGATCCTCGACGTCACCACCGAAGCTGAGATCCCAGGCATCGTTGCAACGAAGTTTAAACGAACCACCGGTAAATTCAACTACACCACTCCATACCAGATTGTCCTCCGAGGGAGCAAGTGCAACAGATTCACCCCAGCCGTTGAAGTCACCGATTGCACCGATTGCCGTGATATGAGTCATATCGTAGGTGAGTTCGGGTAGATTCACATGGCACCAGTACAGACCGGGAGTGTCGTTGGTGAGGTTGCCTGCGCCACCGTCGGTGCTGAGCGTACCGGGAGTGCCGGTATTACCGTAGTTGATACCGTTCCAGCCCATCACCGATGTAAACTTAAACTGATCACCTACATTGGCAAAACCGTAATAGTTGGTAAAGTCAGTCGTTCCGAGAGCCTGAGATGCACCGAAGTCCCATCCGCAACCCGAACCGATCACGTAAAGATTTTCAATAGCCTGAGTCCACGCGTAGGTCATCTCCTCCATATTGATCGTCAGACGGAACGGACCTGAAACGCTGAGACAGCCGGCACCGCAGTCTTCAGTAGCGGTACGTGCGACGAGCATACCTTCAAGATCGGAAGAACCGTTCTCGGCTACACCAAACGAGCCGTTGGCTGCGTCAACCCAGTTACCGGTAATATATGTCGACTCGGGGACAATCTTCCACCACCATCCCTCAACGCCGTTAACGTCGCAGAGGAGAGTGAACACGGGATCGTCATAGACGTCACGGTCAGAGTGTTCGAGCTTGACAGCGGTAGCTACGTTCCATCCGTTAATCGTACCGAGGAGATAATAAGCATCCTCAATGACCATTTCAGAGGGGAAAGGCACTACCGTGCATGTAATGGGGGCGAAGAACACATCGGGACCGCCGATGCGGATGTTCTGTTTACCGTCCAGACTCGTAGCCGACACGGCAAATCTCACATAGTTTTCTTTAGCTTTAGGTCCCTTGCTGATTTTTGAGACAAATACCTCCTGCCAAGCGTCGGGAGCTACATAAAACACGTCATTTTCAACCTTAACGGGAATCTCGTCAAAAGTCGAGAAATCAGACTTGCCGCTCAACTGCATCACAGCCGAGATATTATAACCTTCAGGCCAGTCGGTCAAAGCGCTGACACGTGCCATCGGGATAAGCTCATTGGCATCGTTGTAAGAGAGAAGGTTGATTGTCGCCTGAGCTGCTGACTCCGGAACAATCTCCATGTTCTCAACCGAAAATATCGCCTCCTGGGGATTTTCCTGGGGAACGCCCCAGGGTCCCTCGTTGTCAGAACATGCTGCAAGAGCGAGAGCCAGGACAGAAAATATGAATGACTTCTTCATTTTCATTTTAGTCGTTTAGTTGTTGATGATGGATTCGATTACTGAGCCAGTGTGACAGTCAGCGTGTTGTTGTTACTGTCAAGCTCAAACAGATAGGCGTTTTCGCCGGGATTGTCAAGCACGAAACATCCCTCGCCCTCAGCTGTCGGTGCAGCCTCGCCGAGAGTAAGTTCATAGTTATCACCTGTAGGACTCGCCCACTGTGCGGCACCCCAGCCGCTGAGTGTCTTGTAGAAACGGAAGTAGCACTTGTTGTCATCACCGTTGACAGGGATGTTGCTGAACGTAGCTGTGTAGATACCGTTGCGACCGGTATCGGAGAGTTTCCACGATTCATATTTTGCGAGATTATCTTCTGAGGGCTCAGACCATCCGGAGTTATTACCGCACATGTATATTACCTCTACCGGAGTCGTATCAACAGCGCCTGCATAGATAGTAACGTTGTAATTGCCCTCGACTGACATGTTAACGGTAATGGTCATTTCACCGCCAGCCCATTCAGGGAAGTTGTAAGAACCCTTACCTTTGACAACAGAACCGAAGTACTCGCCGTCGGTAAATTCACAGTCAACGGGGTTATCGTCAGCCTGCGAACCGTAAGAATCAGCATCCCAACCGGTCAAAGCAGTATAGAAACGGAACATTGCATCGCCGGCAGGCACTTCAAACGTACCCGAGAACACCTTGCTTCCTATTGCCGACGCATCCTCATAGAGACGATACGACATATAGTGCTCGGCATTATCGCTGCCGGGTTCTTTCCAGCCTGTGAAGGCTCCGACTACATAGATATATGCAGCTGACTTAACTGCCACATAATATTTAACACGACCGATTTTAATAGTATTTGAGGTGATTTCACTACCATCCACCCCTTTAATTGAAGCAACGGCACGAAGATAACATGTGCGCACGGCATCATTTTCATCATAGTTGTCAGGTGAAGTCACACCGTCAAGCACGCACATCGCTACCGCAAGCTCCTCTTCTGGTATCAGGAGACGCGCCTGAGTGGGATATAGAGGTGTTACAGTCTGCTTATCGGTGAATTTTTCGTCAAATGAGATTTCCACCGCATACTGAGTGATTGCCGCGAAACCATAGTCGGGTTGCGAACAAGTTATTTCAAGCATGCCGTCACCGGTCAATTCGTAATACTCATTGGCAAACGCCGGCGTGTTGAGTTCAAATTTTGTCGGGGTCTGGAACACGGGATTATCATCCTTGGTCTCCTGACAAGAAGAGACGGCAAAGCCTAAGCCCAGCACACCGAGAAGTATATAGCTAAATTTTTTCATTTTCATTTCTGTTAAAACCATTTATTCAATGTGTGACTGACGCTGATCAATAACCGGGGTTCTGCTTAAACTCGGGCTGAGCAGCAATGATGTTGGTCGGGATAGGCATCAGGTTGTAATGATCGTCGATTGCAACACCTGCAGGGGCATCACCCTTCCATGACCAGTTGTAACGGTTTCCGGTAAACTTGTGGTGACGGACGAGGTCGCTTCGGCGAGTGAGCTCCCAGTACATCTCGCGGCAACGTTCGTCAAGAATATTGTCGGGAGTAAGGTCAGCTGCATTCCAAGAAGAAAGACCTGCACGATTACGCACATAGTTTACATATTCAACAGCCTTTGCTGAGCTGCCTGTACCGTGACCGAGAATATGTGACTCGGCATAGGTCAGATAAATGTCAGCAAGACGGAGGAAGGGGAAGTCGGTGCTTGACCAGTTGAGCACATCGGCAGGTTTCTGTCCGGTAGGATCGTAGATGCCTCCGTTCTCTGCACTCCACTCACCGTTAGTACCCTTGAAAAGGCTGGTGAACTTGATTACAGCATAACCGTTGTTGAAGAGCGAGTAAACGGTATTGTTTTTAGCAAAACCTGACTCCTCTTTCAGCCACATTGACTGACGGATATCGTTGGGAGTGAATTTATCGGCAAACTCGGGAGTAGCGTGCATACAAGTCCATGACGCGTTGGTACCGAAGTTGAGAGGATACATGTTGTAAGCACCGTCCTCACCCGGCTGATTTGTAGCAGGGTTAAAACCGTCGGCTGATGAAGTAGATGCAGCAATCATGAAGAATGTGCCGCCGTAAGTCCTGGTCTCCTCATCATCATAAGGAACGTTCCACAATATCTCGTTCTCAGCCTTGTTACCGCCACCGGGTGCGTACTCCTTGTTGCTGCGGCAGAAAAGATAGAGATAATGGTTGGCAAGACCTGAGCCCTGGAAACCTCCGCCACGATGACGTGCGATGATTTCCTCGCAATGAGCCTGGCACTTGTCATAAGCAGCTGTACCTGAGTAAATCTCAGCATTGAGATAGAGACGTGCGAGAAGTGCCTGAGCACCGTCGAGACCTACACGACCGTATTCAACTGTCTCGTTGGGATAGTCAGCCTTGAAAGTGGCAACGATGTCCTCAAGTTCGCTCACCAGCCATTCATAAAGTTCCTTACGAGAAAGCTGCACGGGAGCAGTGCCGATTTCATCCTCGTCGGTGGCAAACGAACCCATTCCGAAGATATCGACAACCCAGTAGTAGCTCATTGCACGGAGGGTACGTGCCTCAAGAATCATGTGGGGCGCCTCAGCTACACCGCCGCCAAACTCCTTGGCGTTGCGTATGAAGTCATTACATACAGCTATGTGGCTGTAGAAGCGTGAGTAGGTACCGTAGATATTACCGTTGGACGCGCCCCAGGTGTTGGTGTTGAGGTCATAGATACCGTCGTCTTTCCATATCCATTTGGTCTCATCGGTGGGAAACTCGTTCATCATGAAGATAGTACGGATATACTGGCTGCGACCGCCATCGATTCCGGCGATGTCACACGAGCCGGGACCGTTCTGTCCTTCAACGGCAAGACCGCTGTAACACTTGGCGAGGATTCCGACAAGCGAGCCGGCGTTCACCTCGTTTACCGAGTTGGGGTCGTTAGGGATAAGATCAAGATCGCCCACACACGACGTTGCTGAGAACATCATCACAGCTCCTAAACCGGCAAGAAATTTATTTATCTTTTTCATGTTGTGATATTGTCTTAATATTGGTTAGAATGTTGCCACTACACCCACTGAATAAGTGGTTGCCTTGGGATAAACATTGTTGTCGATACCACCGAACACTTCGGGGTCAAGACCATTATACTTAGTGATTACAAACGGATTCTGTACTGCACCGAAGAGACGTACCTTGAGTTTGTCATGGCACAGGTTATCCCAGGTATATCCGAGTGTGATATTGTCGCAGCGTACAAAGCTACCGTTGCGCAGCCAGTAATCGCTCATATACTCGGGAGTGTCGAAATAGAAGTCATGCTTAACCACGTTGTAGTGTCCGTAAGCACTGTAAAGATTGTTGGTCGCCGTGTTGTTTGAAAGCACGTTGTTGTAAACGTAGTTGCCGATATTGGCACGGAGATTGAATCCGAGATCCCATTTCTTGTAACGGAACTGCGAGCCGAATGTCATTGTCACCTTGGGATCGGGACTATGACGGAGCACAAGGTCAGCATCGTCAATATTTCCGTCACCGTTCTGGTCTACGTAAACACCGGGAAGAGGTTTGCCGTCCTGACCGTAAACCTGCTGGAAGAGGTAGAAGGTGTTGGCAGCGTAACCCACCTTATGAGCCTGGACTGAGTTACCGTTACCACCTGAGATACCGCCTGTCTTTATAGTTGCGCTGTTGTCATAGAGTTCGGTGATCTCATTGTGATTGTAACCTACATTATATGTAAGGGTCCAAGTAAAGTCCTTGGTAACGATGGGGCGGGCGGTAAGGTTGAATTCGACACCGTAGTTTTCCATCGAGCCGATGTTCATGTAGAGCTGATTGGTGGTTGACGAGCCAGCCGCTACAGTAACAAAACTCTGGAGATCGGTTGTCTTGCGGAAATAACCTTCGATTGTTGCTGTGATACGGTTGTTCAGGAAACCGAAGTCAAATGCCGCATTCCATGTAGCGGTTGACTCCCACTTGAGGTTGGGGTTATAACCCATCAGGTAATAAGGCGACACATAGACCGTCTCGCCGTTGACAGTCATCGGGAAGTAAGAACCGGGGGCTGCATACTGGTACATGGGGAGGTAGTTGCAGTAAGAACCTACTTCCTGCTGACCTGTCACACCGTATCCGATACGGAGTTTCCAGTCATTGAGCCAGCTCGAAGCTCCGCGCATGAAACTTTCTTCGTTGATTTTCCATGCAAGAGCAGCAGCAGGGAACACGCCCCAGCGGTTGTCGGGAGAGAAACGTGAGGTAGCATCGCCGCGGACTGTAACAGTCAAGAGATAACGATCTTTGAATGAATAATTGACACGTCCGAAGAATGACAGGAGCTGAAGGTGATTTCTCCAGTGGTAGTTTCCGTCGGGATCGATATCATCGTTGGCAAAGTTAAGACCTACCGATTCAAGGGTCGAGGGATTTACATTGAGTGAGTAGGTTCCGTCGCCGTTAGCAGTAGGATTGTAAAAACCTACGGTTGTCGGACGACCGCTATTAGAATTTGCGCCATAGTTCCAACCGTTATTTGAGAAACGCTGCCAAGTGTAACCGGCAACAGCGTCAATGTTGGACTGTATTTTCTCAAATTCCTTGCGATAGTTGAGATAGAACTCAAGCATTGTATTGCTACGGAACTGATAATTGTGACGAACAAAACCAGCACCAGTCTTATCGTGTTCCAGCCATGCTGTCTGAGAGTTCTGAGCGATTTCCCAGTCCTCATTTGAACGGGTCACGTCGTAACCGAGGTTAAGATTAGCGTGAAGTTCAGGGAGGAAATGTAAAGCGTAGTCAAGTTGCAGATTTCCGTTTGAACGCAACACATTAGCGTGGTCATAAGTGTCGCGCGCCCGTGCGAGGGGGTTCTTCGCAGCGTTTTCCTCAAGCTGACCGTTAGGTTTCAAAATTCCGTAATATCCATTATAGAGATTGGACATTCCGCTGTCACCGCCGGTCACCTTATAATCGGCATAGATGGGAGCCGTAGGATCGAACGACAAAGCAGCACCTATAGGATTGTCGACAAACTGGTTGCGGATATAATAACCTTTGGCATTAGCATTGACCTGAAGATGATTGTCAAAGAATTTGGGACTGAGATTAAATCCAAACACAAGACGATCCATCTTGGAGTCAATAAGGATACCGTTACTATTTGTATAAGAGAGTGTCACAAGGTAAGGAAGGACACCTGCCGTGCCGCCCACACTCAGCGAATAGTCACTTGAGAAAGTAGTACGGAGCACCTCTTTCTGCCAGTTGGTATCATAGTTGCCGAGTGACGTATAGGCAGCCGATTCAGTGCCGCCGCAATACTTGGCGATAATATCACGATACTCGGCTGCATTAGGTACATCCCATATTTTTGCAGCGTTGTCAACATAGAAGTTAGCGGCAAAATTAACCTTGGGCTTTCCGCTTGATCCTTTCTTAGTAGTGATGATGATGACACCGTTAGATGCACGCGCACCATATATAGCAGTCGCTGAAGCATCCTTAAGGATAGTCATAGTCTCGATGTTCTCGGGTGAAATCATTGCAAGGGGGTTGCCCATACCCTGGATACCCTCGTTACTCAAAGGCACACCGTCAACAACTATAAGCGGGTCATTGCTTGCGTTGAGTGATGAACCGCCGCGGATGCGGATATTAGCACCGCCTTCAGGACCACCTGATGTTGTAACGACAACGCCCGGAGTCTGACCGACAAGCATATCCTGCACTGAGGTCGCCATACCGGCTTCGATTTCGTCGGGTTTCACTACGGCTACCGAGCCTGTTGCATCGGATTTCTTTACCGTACCGTAACCGATTGCCACCACCTCGTTGAGCATGACGGCATTCTCCGACATAATAATGTTGATTGTAGTACGTCCGTCGACGGCAACGCGCTGCACGTCATATCCGACGTATGAAACCACAAGGACTGCATCTGGAGCGACAGTGAGCGTATACTCGCCGTCAATGTTGGTTGCAGTACCCGCATTTGAGCCCTCTGCGAGGACACTGGCACCTATAAGCGGCTCACCATAATTATCGGTGACCGTACCGCTAACGGTGATTGACTGCGCCTGAGCCCCTAAAGCTGCGAGCAGTCCTACCATCAGAAATAGAATCTTTCTGTAGATTCCGGTTGCGTTTTGCTTCATTTAATGAGTGAATTTGATTAATTTATAGAATTTTTCATGATTTCTGCTTTAGTTGCTCTACATAGGGGAGACGTCAGTATCCGGGGACAAGCAACATTACATAATGTAAATATGATTTGCTCCTTTATCATTTAGTTTCTCCATGGTTGCCCTCTCATGTCCATAATAGGCATGAACGGCGCTTATATAATCTCTCTACATTAATTAACTAATCATTCGCAAAGTTATCAAAACGCCCCTATTTTAGCAATATGATGAAATGTATGTTAGGTTCTATATAAATTATTTATAAAATAAATAATTTATATTCAATATATTGAATATTTTTTTATTTTTAATTATATGAGATTTATTGTAGGTATTTTATTCCAGCAAAACCCGTTTTGAAGCCATTATATCCCCCTTTAGATCTCTTTAATAGCGTTTAGTTGTCTGAATAATTGTTAACCTGTCAGCAGCAGGCATCACGGCGGAAAAGTAGTCATAATAACAAATCGGGGCGATACATCACCCGCCGGATTAATGCAGGCAAGCGGCGCATGAACCGGCAGAAACGAAAGCATAATTGCCTATACAAGAAAAAACAATATGCGGATTTTGCTATCATTACACATTTATATTACTTTTGTAGATATTATATAGGTTGCCCGACGAGCAACCGACTTTTTCAACAACCCCCTATCTCTTTCAGAAAATGAAACGATTCCTGACATCAGCAACCGTTGCAGCAATTACGATAAATATTGCTTGTGCACTGGAAATATCTACCGTTACATCCGAGAATCGCATCGTAACCGTTTCAACTGTCTCTGACAACATTCTCCGTGTCACCAACGCGGGCTATGGCGAACAGGTCACAGCCTTGCCGCTAAACTCCAATGCGACGGCGACTGTCTATCACAACGGCAACACCGACATCATGATCACCCGGACCGGATTGATGGCAACACTCAATCTTGAAACCGGCTCGCTGATCATCTCGGGAGGGAACGGTAAGACGATAGAGGACAACGGGTCTCGTCCGGTAGTAGACGCTAAACGATTGATCGAGATACCGACAACCGGCAATTGCTCATTCTACGGTACAGGCGAACGCGGGCAATCGTTCAATCTTGCAGGTGACACGTTGGTAATGTACAATCGAGCCAACTACGGATATGGCAAGGGCGATCCGCGCAACAGTCAGATGAATATAAATATGCCGCTCGTCATATCGTCAAACGGCTATGCACTGCTCTTTGATGACTGCGCCGCTGCCGAAATGATTCTAAACAACCCCATAAAATATATCACCGAGTCAAGAAATCCCATAACCTACTATTTCATAAACGGCACCGGGACGCTTGCCGACGTAACCTCTACGCTTACCTCGCTGACCGGTCGGCAGGATCTGCCCCCATTCTGGGCTCTCGGCTACATAACATCAAAATACGGCTACAAGACCGAAGCTGAAACACTTGCCACTGTCGACACGCTCAAACGGGCAGGCTACCCGCTCGACGGTATAGTCCTTGACCTCTACTGGTATGGTAAAGAGGAAGACATGGGACGTCTCGACTGGGAACCACAACAATGGGCTGACCCTACCGCCATGCTTGCCAACCTCAAATCTCAAGGGGTCAACCTCGTCGCCATTTCACAACCGTTTGTACTCCGGAACGGCAAAGGCATAGACAACTACAATCAACTTAAGGACAAAGACATATTTGTGAAAGACTCTCTCGGCAACGTTCAGGATGTCACAATATGGGTGGGTGAAGGAGGAATGTTTGACGTATCCTCTCCTGCAGCCCGCCAATGGCTGACCGAACGCTACCGCAGCCTGACCGATCAAGGCATAACCGGTTGGTGGGGCGACCTTGGCGAACCCGAAGTGCACCCCACTTCTGCTGTTCACAGCAACGGGCTGACAGCACGCGAATACCACAACTATTATGGCAATGACTGGGCATCAATCATCTACAATCTCTATAAAAATGATTATCCCGACACTCGCCTGTTTACACTCATGCGCGCGGGCACAACCGGTTTACAGCGCTACAGCGTGTTTCCCTGGTCGTCAGATGTAGCGCGTACATGGGGCGGACTTCAGGCACAGATTCCCATAATGCTGAACTCGTCGCTCAGCGGTCTGGGATACATGAGTCACGACATAGGTGGATTTGCCGTCGACGAAAACCTCATCAGTGATCCCGAAATGTACGTACGCTGGATGCAACTGGGACTGTTTACACCTATTCTGCGCACCCACGCTCAGAAAATGGCTGAGCCCTATAAATATACCGGGCAACAGCCCATACTTCTTGATATAGTGAAGCAGCGCTACCGTTGGCTACCCTACAACTATACGCTCGCCTACGAGAATGCATCTCAGGGACTACCGCTCGTGCGCCCGCTGAATTTCTACAGCAGCCAGTCATCTCGGTATGACGACATAGAGGATCAGTATCTCTGGGGAAAGGACGTAATGATAGCACCTGTCATCGAACCCGGCGTGAAGTCAAGACGCGTAGTCATTCCCGAGGGCAAATGGTATGATTTCAACAATCCGCGACAACTGTATTCCGAAGGCGACACTATCGACTACCCTACACCACTCGATGTCATTCCGGTCATGGTACGTGCAGGCGCCTTCCTACCCTTCGCCGACTATCCGATGGACAATACCGGTGACTACCGTACATCAGTCTACACAGTGCAGTACTATCCCGCTCCCGGCGTCGAAAGCAACTACAGCCTATTTGAGGATGACCGCCAATCGACCACATCGCTCGCAAGCAACAATTATGCCCTCGTAAACTTCCGCGGGAATGACAGCGGCGACACCATCACGATCTCAATCGATGTCGAAGGTCAATACAATCCGCTGCCAAAACGCACTGTCAACCTGGTGATAAACAATATCACCGAATCTCCGGAATCGGTAACCGTCAACGGTAAAAAAGCCAGGTCTAAGTTTGACCGCACGGCAGCCACGCTCGCTGTCACTGTCATCCTGACGAAAAACGGCGGACCGACAACAGTCACCGTAATCCGCTGATCGCCATGATTAAACTCCTGCAAACACGACTAAAATATAAAAAGACAATATTTTTTAGTTAAAATTTGCATTATAACAGAAAAATATTTAAATTTGCAGTGATAGAAGAAATTTTATCACATCCCTGTATACACTTTACAACATGAAACATGGGAACTATGTCGTGAGACATGGTTCCTCATTATTTTTATACACCCCTCATTACTTTTTTTGTAATTTTGCATGACATTTCCAAGGTAAAGAAGTAAAAACCGACAACGGGTCATCTGTGAAATCCTCGACATTAAAAATTGACATGGTTAACGGACCTTTGTTCCGTAAAATTCTGGTGTTTGCCCTACCACTGGTTGCAAGCGGCATACTCCAGCAGTCATTCAATGCCGTCGACGTTGCGGTTGTCGGACGTTTCTCTACAAGTCAGGCTCTCGCTGCAGTTGGTAGCAATGGCGTGATCATCAACATCATGATCAATCTCTTCATAGGCGTTTCGGTCGGTGCCAACGTGGTCATAGCCAACTATATCGGACAACGTAACAACGGCGGGATAGCCAAGTCGGTACACACGGCAGCAGCAATAGCTGTCATAAGCGGGTTACTATTGATGGTCATCGGCTTACTATTCGCACGTCCCATACTTGAATTTATGGATACACCCGATGATGTCATCGACCTCGCCACACTGTATCTTAAAATCTACTTCCTCGGAATGCCGTTCATGATGATCTACAATTTCGGTGCCGCAATCTTAAGAAGCATGGGCGATACACGGCGACCGTTCTACAGTCTTGTCATCGCCGGACTCATAAACACGGGGCTCAATCTCATCCTTGTCATCGGAGTTGGCTTGAGCGTCGAAGGTGTCGCTATAGCCACAGTCGTATCCAACATCATAAACGCGCTGTTTATCGTCTACTGGCTACGCCATGAGCAGACACCCTATACTCTCATATTATCAAAAATAAAAATCGAGGGTGGTGAACTCAAGAAAATGCTTGCTATCGGACTACCGGCAGGTCTGCAAGGCATGGTTTTCTCTTTTGCCAACATCTTCATACAGTCAGCAATAAACCGTTACGGGTCCGACGCCGTTGCCGGTTCGGCTGCCGCACTCAACTATGAATCCTACTGTTATTATCTGATTGTCGCGTTCTGTCAGGCAGCTGTTGCCTTTATCAGTCAAAACTACGGAGCCGGCAAATATGACCGCTGCCGGCGCGTCTATCGCCTGTGCATGCTCATGGCTGTGGTCACTTGTGGAGCAGCCAACATGCTGATTGTGTGGCAACGGGAATTCTTCATAGGACTGTTTACCACGGTTCCGGAGGTATATACCTATGCGTCAATAAGGATTGTCACGGCACTGTCATTCCAGTTCCTTGCTTCAAGCTACGAGATCAGCGGTGCCGCCATGAGAGGGCTCGGATATTCGATGACTCCTACCGTTCTAACGATTTTCGGTACATGCGTACTGCGACTTGTGTGGGTCTACACCATAGGCAACTGCTGCAACGACTTTTCGCTGCTTCTGTCAATCTACCCTATTTCATGGTGTGTAACCGGCATAGCGGTCACTGTCGCATATTTCTTCGTCAGCCACCGTGTCTTTTCTCGGCGGTACCAACCGGCATTATCCAATCGGAAGCACTGACTTCAAGTTAAGTAACAATTATTATCCGCTCGTTTATCCGAGATAACGAGGACGACACGTATCATTATCGGACTTTACAGAAGTTCGATACCGACACGACGACACTCTTCAATCTGGGTTTCAGGCCATATAGATGCCTGCACCTCGCCGATATGGGCTTTCTGCAAGAGGAACATACAGAGACGGCTCTGACCTATGCCACCACCTATCGAAAGTGGGAGTTCGCCTGCCATTAACGACTTGTGGAAAGGCAGATTGAGCCTATCGGTGCAGCCTCTTATCTCGAGCTGGTGCGCAAGAGCCTTTTCATCCACCCTTATTCCCATCGATGACAACTCAAACGGCACATCGAGGACATGATTCCAGAAGATTATATCTCCGTTCAGTCCGTTATAGCCGTCATCATTAACCGTACTCCAGTCATCATAGTCAGGCGCGCGACCATCGTGAGGCTCGCCGTTACTCAACTCGTTTCCTATACCGATAATAAATATAGCGCCATATTTCTTCGCAGCAGCAGCTTCCCTCTCTTTGGGCGTAAGTCCCGGATAATCTCGGAGGAGCTCTTCGGAATGAATAAACGTAATTTTATCGGGCAACACGGGGGTAATGTGAGGAAATTTACGGTAGATGTTATGCTCTATGCTACGCACTACATCATAAATTTTCTCAACAGTTGCCTTCAGATAAGAGAGATTGCGGTCTTCAGCTGTTATAGTCTTTTCCCAATCCCATTGATCGACATAGAGAGAATGAAGATTGTCGAGATTCTCAAACGTGCGTATAGCGTTCATGTCGGTGTAAAGTCCGAACCCCGGCGCGATGTCGTAGGCACCAAGTTTCACACGTTTCCATTTTGCAAGCGAGTGAACAACCTCGGCACGCTGACCGCCCATAGCGTCGATATTAAAGGCGACAGCATGTTCAACACCGTTAAGATCGTCATTGAGTCCGGTACCGGCAAGAACAAATAGCGGAGCTGTCACACGACGCAGATTCAACGCGGCGGCAAACTCGGTCTGAAATTCTTCTTTAATCTCTTTGATTGCTATCTCGGTAGTCTCGGCAAGAAGTTTTTGCTTATATCGTTTGGGAATTATTATCGCCATAATAGTCTGAGTAATTTATATTCAATCGTTGGATATTAATGCACTATTATCAAAAAGAAATCATTTCAACGCAAAAATAATCCATTTGTTCGTTATATGCAAATTTTATGTTCAAAAATTTACAGACACATCATCTATTACGTATAAGTATTCAAACATTTACTATCCTTGCACAAAAAAGGTCGCTGCTCATGTACCTCCTTCTTGACGAGGGGGACCGTGCAGCGACCTGTAAAAGGTTAAATCATCAAATCATTTGTGGTCAGCCGGTTCAGAATCACCCGACTCTATGGCGTGGTCAGGTCTTGACTTCCTGGACGAATTGAATGACTTGTACATTATCTTTGTCACAAACGTGTTGATTGCAAAAAGTATCATACCGATTCCGGTCATAAGCAGTACTGTCTGATCAGCGAGTCCTACACCATCCTCACCGTAGTGTCCGGTAAACAGCATCACTACTCCACCGACAAGAAGCACTACCGGGATAATGTAAAGCGTCGCCGGAAATTTGACGGGACGGAATCCATAGGAAAGCATATAAATCTGGAACAATCCGCCGAGAACGGCAATAGCACCGAATAGGTAGACCAGGATAGGGAGAAAGAAATCAGGCGACAACACAAGACAGATACCGAGGATAATCCCGGCTCCGCTTGTAATCCAGTCAACGACTTTCATTACATATGACTTTTTCTCCTCACTGTTGCTATGCCCGAACAGCATGACAATGTTAATCAGAGCGGGAACTATGAATATTATTCCTGTAATAAAGATAATAGTGTGCAGTACATGAGGGCGATTGCTTAACCAACAGAGCAATACACCTGCCAAAAGTATAATCAGGTTGGTGATTATCGAGCCTTTTCCGTTCATAATAAATTAAAATTTTATTTCTTGATAAATAGTTTCTACTAATTGTCAACAATCACACGGTGCATATTGTTAGACCCGATTTTACATTTTTTGTAACAAAGATAATAAAAAATGACTTCTATTCTGATTATCTTTGCACAAAAATAAGACTTGTCATGAAAATAGGTATAATTGTAGCGATGGGCAAGGAACTGAATCTACTGCTGCCATTGCTGTCTGATCATAAAACTGCCGATGTCCACGGTACGGAATTTCACACGGGTAAAATCGGCGCTCATGAAATATGCGCAATGCAGTGTGGAATAGGAAAGGTTAATGCAGCCCTCGGTACACGCACTCTCATCGACTTCTTCAACCCCTCGCTGATCATAAATACCGGCGTAGCCGGAGGCGCCGGAAACGCTGCCGGAATCCTTGACGTTGTTGTCGGAGAACGCATAGCCTATCACGACGTGTGGTGTGGTCCCGGAACTGAATGGGGCGACGCGGCAGGCTGTCCTCGCTTTTTCCGTTCAGCCGAGAGTATCGTCAATCTCCCTGTTCTTTCCGAAACACCGGGTGTCAGACGCGGATTGATCGCCTCGGGCGATATATTTGTCTCCCGACCTGAAGAGGTCGCACGGATACGCAGTCTGTACCCCGACGTGCTTGCCATCGACATGGAATCAGCGGCAATCGCTCAGGTGTGCTATCTGATGGAAGTACCTTTCTTCTGCATGAGGGTCATCAGCGACACTCCGGGAGGCGCCGACAATATTTCCCAGTATGAAAACTTCTGGGACAACGCTCCCAAACACACATTTAATCTGCTCACAGCCGTCCTTTCATCGGTCACTACAATTTAACGACCGCACAAGGACAGCAAGTCCAACCGTTTTCACGTCATTAACGGAATGAAAGATATACGTGCTATCAAAGGCAAGTTCTATCTCCAACGCCTGATTGACGAAGGGGAGCATGAACATCAGGATTTTAAATTTGCTATTTCCGACGCGAGGAAGATAGCCCGCTCTATATCGGCTTTCGCCAACAACGACGGAGGACGATTGCTTGTTGGCGTTAAAGATAACGGCAAAATTGCCGGCGTGCGCAACGACGAGGACATATACATGATTGAACAGGCTGCCGAAATGTACTGCCGTCCTGAGGTCAAAGTTGTCATAACAGCGATTAAAGCTGACCAGGGCGCAATAGTCATCAAGGCAGAGATTCCGGTCGCCGAGTCACAACCGGTCTACTGTCAGGAACCGGATGGACGCTGGCAAGCCTATTATCGCGTAAAGGATGAAAATATCGTCGCCCACTCCTTGATGGTAGAGGCTTGGAAACGGCGTGCCACTTCGACAGGCACGTTGCTGTCGTTATCCGATAACGAGAGCGACCTCCTCGGATATCTAAGAGAAAACGGTAGCACTACGCCCGAGGAATATATGCTGCACGCCCACATTAGCCGCTCCATGACCGAAGAAGTCATTGTGCGCCTTGCTGCAATCGGGTTAGTGCGATTCCACTATGATGGACACCGGTTTGTGGTGATTTTGTCGGAAAACGTTTAAGCTCCTTACGCCCCTACCTCATGGCGTAACGCATAATGATTGCGTAACGCTTCAAAATCAGCCACCGATGCACGTAGCGCAGCAGTGTCGGTCATCGGATCATAACTGTCGGTTATCATCTGCGGCGTTACTTCTGCAATGGCTCCCGGCGCGACTCCGCTCTCTCCTGTCCATTCAAGACCGAAATATCGGCAGAGCGCATCGGCAACAGCATGCGACGCGCGCTTCTTTCCCTCGATTGAATATCCTGCGATGTGAGGGGTGGCTATATCGACACGTTCGAGCAGCGGAAGCGATATGTCCGGCTCACCCTCCCAGCAGTCAATGACCGCATGTCCTATCTTTCCGCCGTCAATCGCACTGATGAGAGCCAAAGTATCGACAATCGGACCACGGGCGCTGTTAACCAATATATCACAATGCCGGACCGCTTCAAAAAATTCTTTGCCGGCAAGATGATGTGTCGGATATAATCCGTCAAGGGTATGAGGCGTGTGAAACGTCACTATATCACAGGTTGCCGCTATCTCATCAAGACTGACAAACCGTGGATCGCCCTCGGCATCACGGCGCGGAGGGTCACAGACTTTGACCTTCATGCCGAGACAGTGAGCCCACTTCTCAACTATGCTTCCCACGTGTCCCACGCCAACGATACCCATTGTGTAGCTTTCAAGAGGTCGGTCGACCAAGCGCAATACCGATGCAAACACATACTGAGCCACCGCCGGCGCATTGCATCCGGGCGCACTCACTACTGTTATACCGTGGCTACGACAATAATCAAAGTCTATATGATCGGTTCCGATAGTTGCCGTTGCCACAAAACGGCACTTTGAACCGTCGAGCAACGCGCTATCACATCGTGTGCGTGTGCGCGTTATCAGCGCATCAGCATCCCTGACCGCTTCAGGCGTGATATCACCGGGTGCAAGCCTGACGATATCAAACATCTTTTCAAGTCCTTCAAGATAAGGAATATTCCGGTCAACGACCACCCGCTTTTTCATTTCCATAAATTCCATGCGTAAATAAGACAGTAAACCGTCATCAGCGACAGAATACCGATATAGCTGCGCACATAACGGCGACTCGAGAAGAAAAGTGTAATCTGATAAGATGTCATTGCAAACAGCAACGGCATGTATGCCTTACAGTTGTTGAAGTCGAGAACTGTCAGCAACGCTGTCACGACAAACGTTACAGCCATAAATCCATTAAAACCGCGGATACGCGCGTTATAAGCGATTATCTTTATCAGGTTGCCTGACATGAACCCAAGTCCCGCAATAATAGTCACTACAGCGGCAACCAACAGCGACGGATTGAGCGACGGAGCTGAGAAAACCGTGTCAATGTCAGGCAGAGTGATGTCAAGAGGATTAACGATGCCGAAACCGAAAATAATCCAAGGCGACGTTATTACCCCAATCCCGGCAGCAAGAAATGTCTTGAAACTGAAGATACGCATCTGGATACACCCTACGAGCATCACCGGAATATAGAATGCAAAAGCATAATTGATAAATGATGCCGCCGACAGGATGAAGAACAACAGGAACACATGCCGGCGTTCAGACGTGTCTCCGTAAGTAGAAAAGAGTAACATCGTGCACAACAGAAGCACACAACAGAGTATGGTTCCATCACTGAAACAACAGCCTATCTCCGGGACTGAAGCAAGCATGAATGCAAAGACTCCCGCCGACAGATAGCTGATCGACCTCATTATATTAAACCGCTTGTTGATAAAGACCATTGTCACAGCTGAGGCAAGATTAACCGTGACAGAAGCCACAAACGACTGCAGCCTGTCTCCCGACCAGATCCACGCAGTTATTCCATGCGCTTCGTAATAAGCAACGAGGGACGCTATGATGGCGGTCAACACCATCACAAAAGCACATGCCCGCTTATGAAAAAACGCGGTAATCAGTCGCTCATTCATTATTACTGTTGCCGAGAGGAGACCGCCTGCGTCAGACGGTTAGATAAGCTTTCTGAGATCCTGACCTATATCCCGACGGAAATATTTGCCGTCAAAGTCAATTTTATCCATCGAACGGTAGCTGTTTGCAAGCGCCTCTTCGATTGTATTACCGTAAGAGCTGACAGCAATGACACGACCACCCGACGTCACGAGTTTATCGCCATCGAGCTTAGTTCCCGCATGAAACAATATCGAATCGGTTACATCGTCAGTACCGGTGATCATCTTTCCTTTAGGGTAACTTCCGGGATAGCCGCCCGAAACCGCCATGACGGTTACAGCCGTCCGCGCGTCCTGCTTAAGTTCAAGATCACCGAGATTTCCTTCAGCTGCGGCTTTCATCAGCGCAAGAAGATCGCTGTCGATACGGAGCATCACGACCTCGGTCTCGGGATCGCCCATGCGCACATTATATTCAATCACCATAGGCTCACCGCCCACATTGATAAGTCCGAGAAAGATAAAACCGCGATAAGTAATCCCATCGGCAATGAGACCTTTAACCGTTGGCTCAATAATACGCTCGGTCACTTTCTGCATGAATATGTCATTGGCAAACGGCACCGGAGAAACGGCACCCATGCCACCGGTATTGAGACCGGTGTCACCTTCGCCTACACGCTTGTAATCCTTTGCCACCGGGAGTACACGGTAACCGCCGTTACCATCAGTCAGCACAAACACCGAGCACTCTATTCCGGAGAGAAATTCCTCGATAACAACGGTAGCCGATGAAGCTCCGAACATGCCGCCAAGCATTTCCTTCAACGAAGCCTTAGCCTCGTCGAGACTGTCAATGATGAGCACACCCTTACCGGCGGCGAGACCGTCGGCTTTAAGCACATAGGGAGGTTTCAGTTCCTCAAGGAACCGGTAACCATCCTCAAGAGTAGCGGCGGTAAAACTGCGGTAACGCGCTGTCGGGATACCGTGTTTCATCATAAACTGCTTGGCAAAATCTTTGCTGCCTTCAAGCAGAGCACCAGCTCGTGACGGTCCTACGACAAGCACGGGGTCATTCTCAAAATAGTCATAGATGCCTGCTACGAGAGGATCCTCATTACCCACGACGATCATGTCAATAGCGTTATCAGCGACAAAACGGGCTATTGCCTCGAAATCAGTAGGAGCGATGTTGACATTTTCACCATAAGCGCCTGTGCCGCCATTGCCGGGAGCAATGAACAGTTGGTCCAACAGCGGGCTTTGTTTCATTTTCCAGGCAAGTGCCGATTCACGACCACCTGACCCGAGCAGAAGTACTTTCATTCTTTTTTAATGTATGATAGAGTGAATAATGAGTCTATTTCTTTTTCCAGCCGCGGCGTTCACGCATGAACGGACCATCGGAAGGGGGAAGCGACGGAGTCTTGCCTCGCAGAAGTTTCAGCGCATTTTCGCTGCGCCTTGCAGCAAGCGGATTTTCGCTGTCGGGACGTGCAGGGCGTTCAAAGTCACGACGCGGTCCCTTAGTGCGCTCCCGGTCAAATGATTTATGGTCACCTGCCTTACGATCAGCAAATTTACGGTCAGCCCCCCGGTGATCATCACGGCGACCCGATGCCGAAGCACCTTTCCCGCCGAATCCTTTCTCCCGTGCCTGCTGTTTCCATTCGCGGTCACTCAGGCGACGACGCTCGGAACGGGGCGTTGCAGCGTCATTTTCATGATTCTTGATTCTGCCACCTTCCCGACGGAATGTCTTGAAATCACCGTCAAAAATTACATATTCCCGCAACTCACACTCGAGCGATCCGTTAAGCATCGGAGTCTTTGACGACGAAGCAAGATGGATCTTGTCGAAATATTCATTACGGTAACCGATAATCCATGCATGATAGCCCTTGAACACATTTTTCAGCTTGTTGCCGATAAGTTCATACAGACCGTCCATATCATCAGAACTTATGCGCTCGCCATAGGGTGGATTGGTAACAAGGACACCGTTTTCAGGAGCCTCGGTCCACTGAGAGAGGGCACGCACCTGCAAATCGATATATTTTGCAACTCCGGCGCTCTTGATGTTTCGCTCGGCGATAGCCACCGCCTTGGGCGACATGTCGGCTCCATAAATTTTATAATTAAACTCGCGTTCCCTCGAGTCATCGTTATAGATGCTGTCAAAGAGCTCGGCATCAAAGTCCTTCCACAATTCGAAAGCAAATCCGCGGCGATAAATACCGGGGTTGATGTTTGCCGCTATCAGAGCCGCCTCTATAAGGAATGTACCCGAGCCGCACATCGGGTCGACCAACGGACAGTCACCACGCCAACCGCTCTTAAGGATTATTCCCGCTGCAAGCACCTCATTTATAGGCGCCTCGGTCTGAGCCACGCGATAACCACGCTTGTGGAGCGACTCACCAGACGAGTCGAGCGACAGCGTCACACGGTCGCCTGCTATGTGGACATTAATCATAACATCAGCATCCTGAAGGCGCACTCCGGGGCGCTTGTCGGCACCATAACGGTCCTTAAACCAGTCGACGATAGCATCCTTGACACGATAGGTCACAAAACGCGAATGGGTAAACTCGTCGCTGAACGATACCGTATCGATGGAAAACGTCTTGTCAAGCGACAGCACCGAGCCCCAGTCAAATTCCTTTGTCAACTCATAGAGCGTGTCGGTGTCCGAGGCAATAAACTTATAGATAGGTTTCAGGATACGCAATGCCGTGCGACAACAGAGGTTGGCTTTATAGAGCATTGCAAGGTCGCCCTCAAAGGAGACCATGCGCTTACCGGGTTCTACATTAACAGCGCCAAGGTCGCGCAATTCCTCAGCAAGGACATCTTCGAGCCCTTGAAACGTCTTGGCGACCATCTCAAATTTATTTTCCATCTATTTACGGTTGTTGAGGTTTCAATGTGCAAAGTTACGCTTTTTCAACAGAATCACCAAAAGGAAATTTCATGACAGCCACTGCCACATAAACCCACAAAAAAGAGCGATGCAGCGCCATGACATGACACTGCATCGCAAAATATATTTTCTTGTTTGAATCAGAGGTCGTAGACCACGGTAGTCACACTGTAAGGCTCAAGGAACACTTTGTCGGCAGGATTGAAACGTGCACGACGCATTTTCTTGATCTCACCACCATAAGTGTATCGGGTCGTATAGGTCGACACTTCCTTTGCCGCCTCAACACCTGCGATAGACGTATTGAGCATCACACCATTGTCGCGGCTCATGTTGGTGTAGACAACAACTACACGGTTGCCGGCGGGAGAAACCCAAGCCGAACCAAAGAAGTCCTTTGACTCATTGTGAGAAAGTTCCACACGCTTAAATCCGGGACGGATAAAAAGGCTATAGTTTCCGAGAATCCAGAGATTGGGATTATCCTGAACCTTGCCTTCGCGGGTGAAGTCATCGTCATAATATCCACCGGGAGCAGTGCAGAATATAAGCTCGAAACGGTTCTGCTGAGCGTAGCGCTCAACCGAGAGAGCAGTCCAGTAGCTCCATGATGTAACGTTTGCTACAGTAAAGTCATTATGCAGAATCTTTGACATAAATATTGCGATGTCAAACTGAGTCAGATTGTCATAGTTGCCTGCAGGTTCAAGCTCGCTAGGACAATCGCCGAGCATAGACCACTCTGTCTGCCACACGCGGAGATTCTTTGCCTTAGCTGCATCAGCAACCTTAGAACGCACGTTGCGCATGTCGTTCCAGTTGTCATAGGACCAGTAGCTGTGACCGCAGATAAGATTGTTGACATGCTTCAGATCGCCGATATAATGAGTAGAGTTGGAAGAGAAAAAGTTCTGGATGACATTATGATTTATATTATTGTCACTGTAAAGGGAACCCCATGAGCCAGCCTCGGCAAGAAGGATATCGGTGTTGAGACCGCGTGTCTCAAGAGCAGCATCGAGTTCACGTGCAAGCTTTGCAATCTCACTGTTATACCACGATGATCCCTCCTGAGCATCGCCGTTCCACTCATACTGTGGCTCGTTGACAGGCGAAATATGTGAGATATTATAGCCCATTTTCACGAAATGGTCAGCAACATCAGCAAGATAGTTGGCAAAGTCACCGTAATGCTCGTCCTTAAGATTGGAATGCCAATCTCCACTGGTACCGATCTTGGTAGCAAGACCGTTCTTAGTCCACTGAACAAGAGGCGAATTGGAGAAGAGTACGAATTTTTCAACACCATTGGTAAGCGCCTGCTGCATGAAATAGCGCTGACCAGGGCATTTTGACCAATCCCACTTGTTGTCGTAATAGTAGCTTTGAGCGCGATTATTTATATTGACAATCTTGCTTGCGGCACCCTGCTCCTCAGATCCGGCACCAAGATTCACTCGCCACATCGACAGACCGATACCGGCGGGCTCGTCACCGTTCATTCTCTGAGAGAAAAGTAATTCAGAAATCTGCTGGCGACCCGATGTCCAGTAGCTGCCTATTTTCTCGCCCAACCAACAGTCAGAAGCGCCGATACCTTCCATTTCCTGGAAAGTGTTTTTAAGGTTGATCGATACAGTCTGATTGGTACATGAGAAATTGGGCTTTGGAGAGACCACATCACTGCCGGGAGTTTCCGGAGTCTCCGGAGTAGTCGGCTGAGAACCAACAGGCACCTTGGTCGAAACCTCCTCAATATCATCACCACAGGAAGCAAGCGACATTACCATAGCTGCACTCAACAGATATTTTAAAATCTTCATGGCAATAAAAGTATTCTATAAAACTATTAAAAAATCACTGGTTAGAAAAATGTAGCGGATAAAGCTGCACACAATGAAGTCTTATCCGCTACAAAGTTAGTTATTCATTCTGATATTCCGAAACCGGTTACTGTTAATTAATGAAGTTTAGCTATCATTTGGTTAACAGTGGTTAACGACCTGTCACGGATTACCAGCCGGGGTTCTGAACGATAGCACCGTTGGCATGCTGTATCTCATAGAGAGGTATAGGATAGAGCAGGTCGCGGTCCTCCTGGAAGCGAGTACCCTTGTCGCTGGGCTCACCCTGATTCCACTTCTCATACATGTCGGCATCAGCACCGGTGTTGTATTTAACGAACGAACCGTTGGGACCCATCACGTTGCACATCATCTTCTTGCCGTTAGCGCAGTCCCAGCGACGGAGGTCGTAGAGACGGCACTGTTCGTGAGCAAGCTCAAGACGACGTTCTGCACGGATGGCATCGCGGAGAGCAGTGCCCGTAGCGGTCACGGGAGCGAGGTGTACACGAGTACGCACCTTGTTAAGAGCCCACTGAGCCTGTTCAACTGAGGGAGCGGCGTCCTCGATACATGCCTCGGCATACATCAGGAGCACGTCGGCATAACGGAGGATACGATGATCCAAGGGAATTTTATCGATATTGTAAACTTCAGGACGGTCTTCCAGGGGTACGAAATACTTGCGGATAATACGAGCTGACTTGTGTTGAGCGGGGTCGATGATGTAGGTAGAGTAGTACATCTCATCAGTCCAGCCGAAGTCCTCTTTATAACCTACATACTTGGCATCAGTAGTCTTGCAGATTGTAGAGTTATTGGCAATGAACTCGGCAAAGCGAGTCTCACCAGCGATTTCCGTACATCCGGTCTTGATGATGGTCCAACGGAGACGCTCTGTATCGCCAGCTGCGATAAAGGCGTTTTCAAGGTCGCTGGTAGGCTGTCCCCAAGACCATCCGTCGCCTACACCGTTACGACAACCGGTAACGACTGTGAGCGCGCCACCGAGAGCATAGGTGTCACCACCATACATCTGCTGAGTCTCAAAGAGCGACTCAACGCTATTGTTGTGCTTGACTGACCACACGTCGCCAAAATCGGGAAGCAGATCATACTCGTTTGAGTCGATGACCTTCTTGAGAGTAGCGCGAGCTTCAGCCCACTTACCCTGATAAAGCTGAGCTTTACCGAGAATACCGAGAGCGGCACCACTTGTCGCACGACCCATGTCGGATGCTGCATACTCGCTGCGTTTGGGTAGAACCTCAGCTGCAGCAAGGAGTTCCTGTTCGATAAACTCGTAGCACTCCTCGATTGAAGAACGACCGATACCCGATGCATCACCCATCTGACGGGTGATCAGAGGTACACCACCGAAGTTTCTTACGAGGTCAAAATAGAAGAACGCACGGAGGAAACGAACCTCGGCAATACGCTGAGCCTTGAGAGTCTCGTCCATGTCAGCGCCCGGAATACGCTCGATAGCTACGTTACAGGTATTGATACCCTGATAACGGGCACCCCAGAAATTCTGGAGGATACCCTGCTCGGGACCGTTGGGCATGAAATGAGAGGTAGTCTGATAACCGTCGTCCTGAGTAGTGTTACCGTCCCAGAGGTCATCAGTTGTCATGTCGGAGAGAAGCCAGGTGTTATAGATCTGCCACCAGCCACCGCCCTTGGCGATTTCAAAGTAACAGCCACCGACGTATGAGTTAACCTCATCGACATTCTTGAAATAGGTATCGAGGTTCTCGCTTCCGCGCACGTCCTCGGTCAGGAAGTCGTCGCAGGAAGTGAATGCAAGCGCTGTAGCGAGCGCAGCGGTAATTATAAATGATTTTTTCATATCAAGTTCAGTGATTTAGAATTTGAAGTCAACACCAAAGAGGAATGTCTTGGGCGAGGGGTAGTTGTTGTAGTCGATACCGGTTGCAAGAGCGCCGCCATCATAGAAAGGACGTTCGGGGTCCATACCGGTGTACTTGGTAATGGTGAACATGTTCTGACCAGAAATGTAGAAACGGAGTGTATAGTCCTTCATGATGCTCTTGGGCAGAGTGTAACCGAGAGTCAGAAGTTTGCAGCGGAAGTAAGAACCGTCCTCAACAAAGAAACTTGACACGCGGCTATAGTTCTGGTTCAAATCATTATAAGACAGACGGGGATACTCGGCACCGGTATTGTCGGGAGCCCAGGTCTTGTTGAGTGTACCTGCGAGTACATTCTGACCGCTTGCGCCCGAGTAACGTGTACGCTGGAGGTTGAAGATATCGTTGCCGAATGTTCCGTAGAAGTTGGCTGTCAAGTCAAAGTTCTTGTAGTAGAAGCTCATGTTAAGACCGAGAGTGAGATCGGGATAGGGGTTACCGATAAATGACTTATCGCCTTCTTCAAGCTGACCGTTGTGATTGAGATCGAGGAAGCGGATGTCACCGGGCTGTGCATCGGGCTGGATAAGGTTACCGTGCTCGTCGGTGTGAGCGTAGATTTCCTCCCAGTTCTGGAAGAGACCTGCAGCTGTATAACCGTAAAAACGAGAGATCAAGGCATCGTCATCGTTGCGGATGATGCTTTCAGGCAGACCGCTACCGTCGAGGATAGGACCGTCTCCTGAGAAGAGGATACCCTTGTTCTGAACCTGTGAGAGCTGAACGCCGATGTCATAGCGGAAGTCACCTACCTGGTCGTTCCAGTTTACAGAGAGTTCCCACCCGCGGGCACGCATCTTACCGATATTAGTTGTAACGGCACCCATCCACTGGGGCAAACCGAGGATAAGCTGCTGCTGCTTGCCCCAGAGCATGTCATGAGATGTCTTTTGGTAAAGGTCAAATGTCACGTTCAGTCGGCTGTTTAAGAATGAAGCGTCGATACCGAGGTCGATATCCTCAACAGTCTCCCACTTAAGGTCGGGATTACCCATTGTACCCATGATGGTCGAGGGGTAACGGGTAGGATTGGTACCGAACACGTAGTTCACACCGTTATTAAGTGTTGTAAGATAAGCACCGGCGCCAATAGCCTGGTTACCTACCTGACCCCAACCGAGGCGAATCTTAGCATTGTCAAGCCACTCGCGGGTGTCAGCCATGAAAGCTTCTTCAGAGAGACGCCATGCTGCTGATACAGAGGGGAACACGCCATACTTATTGCCTTTGGGGAATCGTGAAGAACCATCGGCACGTACCGAAGCTGTCAGATAGTAGCGGCTGTCATAGTTATACATCACACGACCGAGGAACGAAGCGAGGGTTGTAGCACCTGCCGAACCTGATGCGAACTGGTCGCCAGTACCGGCGCTTACTTCATGGAGAAGTTCACTCATGCCGGGGATATCCTGGCGTGATGCGTTTGCCCACCAGTCGGCATAACGCTCGGCGGTGAAACCTACCATTGCTGTAAGGTTGTGCTTGCCGGCAAATGTATCGGCATAGGTCAAAGTGTTGTTCCATGTCCAGTTGAGACCGTCGGAGTAGTTACGTCCAGCAGAGTCCTTGACGCTCTGTTCGAGGGCGTCGATATGAAATGCATAGTTGTAGTAGTCGTTACGCTGATACCACGCGTTGATACCGAACTGAGTGCGGAATGTCAACTGCTTGATGGGGGTGATCTGGATATAGGGGTTCATCAGCACGGCATACTTGGTCGTGTGGTTGTTCATACGTGCAAGTGATGCTACGGGGTTCCATTCCTGGTTATTGTATGAGCGCTGATAGTTATTCATGGGGTTTTCGGGATCCCACTCGTTTTCAGGACGGAAAACGGGAGTGGTGGGGTCCATTGACATTGCTGCCGAGAAGAGGTTGGGCGAATTATCCCAAGACTCAGTATTGGGAGCGATGTCCATACCTACCTTAATATAGTCATTGAAAGTGTACTCAGTGTTGAGACGGATGTTGAGCTTGTCCCAATAACCGTAGTCAAACTGAGAATGATTGTTGAAGTAACCTATAGAGAGGCTGTAGATGAACTTGTCAGTACCGCCGCGCACACCAAGAGAATAGTTCTGTACGAGTGCGGTAGAGTTGACAACCTCGTCCCACCAGTCAGTACCGTCGATATCAGCATAGTTGATATAGGGGCTGTTCCAGGGAGCTGTACGACCGTCATTGGAATAACGGCGATTGAACACTTTCTCATACTCGTTGGCGCCTGCCATACCGGGCTTGGGAATGTGCTGGAAACCTACCGATGCTGAGAAGTCAACCGATGTCTTGCCGGCTTTACCTTTCTTGGTAGTGATGATGATGACACCGTTTGATGCACGTGTACCGTAGATAGCCGATGCCGAAGCGTCTTTCAATACTTCCATCGACTCGATGTCGTTGTTGTTTATAAAGTTGATGTTGGAAGAGTTCAAGGGCACACCGTCAACAACGTAGAGGGGAGTAGTGTTGTTAGCTGATGTAATACCGCGGATAATAACCTTAGGTGTAGCACCGGGACCACCACCTGAAGCGATCTGCACACCACTGACTTTACCCTGGAGAGCGTCCATGGCGTTACCGGTGGTAACTTCAGTGATAGCACTACCCTTTACGGTAGTGATTGAACTGGTAAGGTCGCTGCGGCGTACAACACCGTAACCTACCGCAACCACTTCGTCAAGCATGGTCGATGACTCGGAAAGAAGAGCGTTGACTACAGTGCGACCGTTGACCGGCTCTTCAACTTTGCTATAACCCAATGCCGAGAATGTGAGGACGGCATCGGCGGGGACGTTGGTGAGGATATACTCGCCATCGATATTTGTAGCGACACCGGTGGAAGTGCCTTTAATCATGACAGTGGCACCGATAACGGGTTCGTCGTCAGACTCTCCGATGACCGTTCCCTTCACTGTCAGGGTCTGTGCCATCACTGCGAAACTGATCAGTGACAGACAGAATGATATCATTAATTTTTTCATAAAAAATAGTTGAAACGTGAGTTAGTGACTTGAGATTACTTTGCGGGAACGAGTTTGGCACGTTCGGTATGGGCATCGAAGATGAGGTTATAGGAACCTGATGCCTGAACCATCACATCAGCCCAATTGTCGGGAACAAAGTTCTTGCGATAGCCTTCATCACCCCACTTGCCAAGATCAAAATCACCTGCGGTGGGATACATGAAATTGTACTCATCCTTGTCTACATTGATGTACTTGAAATTGAAGTAGTCATCATTGCTTGCATAGTGAGAGGTCGAGGGGATGTAGTTACCGTAGTAAGCAAACTTGCTGGGATCAGCGGGATCGTCAACACGCCATGCGGTGAAGTTCCACCATCCGTGAGAGTGCCAGTTATGGAAAGTAAAGTGAACGGTCTTGCCACCTTCAAGATTCCAGTTTTCAAGGATGAAGATATTGGGGTTCTTGGCATCCTGTACCATGTGAGGCACTTTTTCGGGGTTTTCACCGTTAGGTCCGTCTGTGGGACCGAACCACCATTCCTGCCACCAGATGTCACCATCATTATTGGGATTGGTCTCCCACCAGGTGTTGAGGTCATAGTCGCCATAATGGAGATGAGAAACAGGATTAACAGCTTCAGACACCGGATAGGTAGAAAGCGAATACGTACGGTCAAGTGTATTAACATCAATCACATAGTAAACGCCTGCCTGGTCAAGTTTTATACGACCTACTTCATCAGGATCATCGCCGAGGATTTTGGGATCAGCAGGATCGGGACCGAAGCAGATGGGACCGAAGTCAGTCTTCTGAGCGAGGAAGCAAATTTCAGTACCAGCCTTCTCATTATAATAACGTACGCGATACTTGTAGGCACCTACGTGATCCATCACCATAGGCACACCGAACACGTCGCTATTGAGCTCAGCAGCAGTCGCTACGTCGGCAAGATATATTGCGGGGAGGTCAGGAAGCTCTGACACTTCGATAAGAGAAGTGATCGAAGTTGAATGAGCGGGATCCTGAGCAGCCTTGTCATATGCCGTGATGGTTGCTTTAAGAGTAGATTTCACGCTGGGAATGGTGAGCGCCTGAGCATACTCAAATGATCCGGAACCGTTACCTTCAAGACGCAAGGGGAATCCTGATACGTCAACTGCGTTGTCCTCTCCGTTGGTGATGTCCTTGAGATCAACCTCAACATAGTCAATCACGCGGTTATCAGTAGCGGTGAACGAGAGTTTGAATGTTGTCTTCGGTTTGATAAGCACTGTTATCTCCTTGTCAGGAGAAGCGGTGAATACAGGAGCCTGGAAATCACCGTCAAGAGTAACACGGATGTGGTGTACATCCTTGCGACCGCCTATGTCGGTGACTGTGACGTCGACATTATACTCGTCAGCAGTGCCGTCAGAGGGGATTGTCACAGCATAGTCAAGCTCATACTCTTTAAGAGGCTCGCCATAGATGTCAATAATGTCAATGGTTTTGTTAAGAAGCAACTCCTTACAAGCAAGTCCAATGGTTGAGATACCATCGGCATCGGTTACCGTACCTGCAATGTGGATTTTACGCCCTGCCTCTGTACGTATAGCCTCAGTGGTGAGCGCAAGCGAGGGTGATGCGCCGTCAACATCCTTCCAATCATCATCATTACACGAAGTGAAGGTCATGGCAGTAGCTGACAACAGCATGCTCGCTAAAAACAGATGTTTTTTCGCATTCATGTAGTTTAATTTAGGTTATTTATAGGTTTCTAATTCAGGTTAACAAAATAGCAACGAATCATAATTTTCGCTCAGTTCATGGTAAAAATCAGAGGACTAATGGCAATCCTCTCAGTGAGTTCGGTTATTATAAGTAATCTTAAGTTTAACAACGACAAATTTAGTACATTATTTTATATGTTATACCGCGCTCAACAATATTTTACAAAAATTTAACTCATTTAATAATTATTAATTTATCGTATTACCTAATACGGATTCGTAGGTATTTTTACTTGTAAAATCGGGAAATTAAAGCTATTTTTGTAACATAATCAATAACTGTCGCAATGTCAATGTCTGAAATACTGTTGCCGATAGCAATTATTGCCGGGTCAGTAGCATGCATCATATCATGTATAGCGGCAATCTACGTGACACGTACACGCAGGTTGTCTCTAAACAAGAGCCTTGAAACGTCAGGGATGACGGCACCTGAACAACACCCTGTCACGAATAGCTCACGGACAGTGGCAAACACGCAGCGCATGATGACCGACGACGAGATTAACTCGATGATGCTCGGCAACCTTGATTTCAACTTCTCCTGCATAGAGGCACGTGAGCGCTACCGTAAGAATCTGCTGATTCTCTCGGCTCAGAATCGGCGCGAAGAGCTCCATAAACGATTGTCAAACCGAGATATCGATGATGACCTTTTACAACTATACGCCAACTTCGACTCGGCGTTTCTCAAACTATACCCCGACTTTATCCCGAATCTCCAGAACATGCTTGCGGTCGGCGAACAGCTCGCCCCGCTGCCACAGGGCACGTTAAATTCTGAGCTGCGGGTCCTTGCCATGATAAAACTCGGAGAAACCGATCTGCGCCACATAGCCGACGTGCTGAATATTTCGGTCGCAACTGTCTACAACTACCGTTCGAAGTACCGCAACAAGCTTTCACTCGGACAGGGAGAGGATTTCTCTGAAGTAATCCGCCGGCTATAATCATCATGCCACTGCCTGAATAACGGCAAAATATCTCATTTCTCGCCCGCACCATCAACACTTGGCGCGTCATTGACGTTATACCAATACTCCACTCCGCGACCGAGTGAAAAACCGGCATCCCGGATTGATTATATTTAATTTTTAAAGTGTATATAAACATGGATTACATCAACGAACTCAAAAACGCACCCATCATTCTCGTAGAAGGATATGCCACATGGTGCCCTCATTGCCAGCGCATGATGCCGGTAGTAGCTCAGGTAAAAGAACATCTTGAAGGGCAGGTTCCCGTCATACAGTTTGACGTAGATGAGAACAGCAAACTCGCCTCTGAACTTAAAGTCAACTCTATCCCGACGTTTATCATTTACCGTAACGGCGTGGAAGAATGGCGTCACAGTGGAGAAATCGACGGCAACGCTCTGCTCGCCAAAGTACAGTCTTATCTATAAATACCAAATACGCTCCCTCGCCATTAACCTTGAACGGTAGTCAGGCGGGGGAGCGTATTTATTATTATAGGTAAAAAATATTACCTGCAATCACAGACGGGCTTTGATTGCCTCTGTTTCCTTTTCGTAGCCGGGCTTGGCGAGAAGGGCAAACATGTTGCGCTTGTAATCTTCCACACCGGGCTGATTGAACGGGTTGACATCCAGGATATAACCGCTGATGCCGCACGCTTTCTCAAAGAAGTAGATAAGCTGTCCGAGATATTCCTCCTTAAGAGCAGGAAGAGTGATATGTATATTGGGCACTCCACCGTCAACATGGGCGATACGTGTGCCGAGTTCAGCCATCTTGTTAACCTCGTCGACACGCTTGCCGGCGATGTAGTTGAGACCGTCAAGATTAGCGTCATCAGAAGGTATCACGACCTCATGCTGCTGCTCGGCAACTGAAATGACTGTCTCAAAGATGGTGCGCTCGCCGTCCTGAATCCACTGTCCCATTGAATGAAGGTCGGTAGAGTTGTCAACAGCTGCGGGGAAAATACCTTTATGATCTTTACCCTCCGACTCGCCGTAGAGTTGTTTCCACCACTCGCCGAAATAGTGTAATTTGGGATTATAGTTAACAAGAATCTCAATTTTCTTACCGGCACGATACAAGGCGTTACGAGTCTCGGCATAGAGAACGGCAGCATTGGCATCGTCGGCACTTTTTGTCGCATTTTCCATTGCAATGGCTCCGTTCATGAGAGCGCGGATATCAAACCCTGCAACAGCGATAGGCAGCAATCCGACGGGGCTAAGCACTGAGAAGCGTCCACCTACATTGTCCTCGATGACAAATGTCTTGTAACCTTCCTCAGTGGCAAGCTGACGGAGAGCGCCACGCTTGGCATCGGTAATTGCAACGATGCGCTTTGACGCCTCGGCTTTTCCAAGCTGCTTCTCGAGTTGCTCTTTGAGAAGGCGGAATGCTATTGCCGGCTCGGTGGTGGTTCCCGACTTGGAAATCACGATTATGCCATATTTCTTATCCTTAAGATATTGCTGAAGTTCATATAGATAGTCCTCACCGATATTCTGTCCGGCAAAGAGAATCTGGGGATTGGCGGCATCATGGATGTATGGTGCGAAAGCATTGCTCAGAGCCTCGATGACTGCTTTTGCTCCGAGATAGCTGCCTCCAATACCTATAGCAACAACTACTTCACAATTTTGACGCATATCGGCGGCAACAGCAGCAATGTCGTCGATAAGAGCGGCGGGAGTGCGGGTAGGCAGGTCAACCCAACCAAGAAAATCATTTCCGGCGCCGGTGCCCTCATGAAGTTTCACAAGCGCGTCGGCGGCTGCGGGCTGCAAAGCGCCAATCTCAGCGGCGCTCACTGTACCAAGCACGTTTTTAATGTCTACTTGAATTGTTTTCATAAGTTATAATTGAAATTTCAACGCTGCAAATTTACTTAATAAAACTGCTGCATCACAATAAAAATCAACAAAAAATCACTTTTTAACACGTCAGGACAAAGTTTGTAGAGTCCAACAGCAAATGCAAATTTAGGGAATATTAATTAAGAATCGTTTAA